>DAIPYE010000001.1:0-53249 GCA_036782915.1 Bacteroidota bacterium
ATGGCAAATAGGGACTTAGGGGGTTGTCAGAAATTATTAAAGTAACATTTTGGACAGATGTGATTTTTTTTAAAATGATTAATAAAAAGTATTTTATTTATTCAGAATAGCAGCCATAAATTCACCTTCACACACAACTTCACCGCCGATATAATTTTTATATGCTTTACCTGCAATTTTACAAATTCCTCTTTTAAAAGAAAGAAGATACATTTCGAAAACAAGCTGGTCTCCAGGGGTAACAGGCTTTCTGAATTTTACTTTTTCAATAGATGCAAAATATGCCATTTTATTTTCAGGATCATCCAGCGAATTTAATACAAGTATAAATCCGCATTGCGCCATTGCTTCGACTATTAAAACGCCGGGCATTACTCTCTTGTTAGGAAAATGACCGTTAAAAAAAGGCTCGTTAAAAGTTACATTCTTTATCCCTACAATTCTTTTATTTACCTCAATATCTATAATTCTGTCAACCAGTAAGAAAGGATATCTGTGCGGCATGATCTCAAGGATAGCTTCTATATCAAATATACAATTTTCAGATTTCATCACCTGAAATTTTTTCTCAATCTTCTTTTGCAGATACAGTTTCCTTAACATCTTTGTAAATTCGACATTGGATTTATGTCCCGGTCTTGCAGCAAGTATCTGTCCTTTTACAGGTGCGCCGATCAATGCCATGTCACCAATGAGATCAAGGAGTTTATGCCTTGCCGGTTCATTCTTGTATCTTAGTTCTTTATTATTTAGTGTAGTGCCGGAACCGAGAATTATACTTTCCTCTATCCCAAGTTTTTTTGTTAAATCATTAAGCTCATCTGCACCAGCTTCCTTATCTACTATGACAATAGCATTGTTAAGATCTCCGCCTTTTATTAAGCCCTGCTCTCTCAGAAATTCTATTTCACTTAAAAAACAAAATGTTCTTGAAGGAGCAAATTCATTTTCAAATTCTTTCTGCAAATTAAATAATCCCGTATGCTGAACTCCCAATGCCGGGTTGTTATAATCTATCATTACTGAAATTCTGAAATCATCTTTTAAAGGAAGTGCAACTATATCCACATTATTTTCATCATCGTGATAATGAACAGTGTCCTCTATAACAAGGTAATCTCTCTTTGCATCCTGTTCCGTAATATCAGCCATCTTCAAGGTAGCAACATAATCTTTCGCGCTGCCGTCCATTATCGGAGGTTCGTTGGAATCAAGCTCGACAATAATATTATCTATTTCACATCCCATTATACTTGCAAGCACATGCTCTACTGTATGAACTTCTGCTCCGTTTTTTGCAATGGTTGTACCTCTTGAAATATCTATAACATGATCTATATCGGCAGGAATTTCAGGAGAACCTGGCAAATCAATTCTTTTAAACCTGATACCGTAATTTTCCGGAGCAGGTTTGAATGTCATGTTTGATTTATTCCCTGTATGTAATCCGACACCGGAAAGACTTGCCGGATTTTTAATTGTTCTCTGCTTTTCTAACATTGTAAAATTATTTTATTTTTTTGATTTATCTTCCAGATCCTTTACTCTCTTTTCCAGTTTACCAAGGTTCCTGATTCCGATATCTGTAACTAAACTTTCACGCTGAGGTCTTGCTCTGTAACCGATATAAATTCCGGGTTTGTCAATAGATTTTGAAACTCCAACCGACGCCCCGATAATGACATCATCGCAAATAGTTATGTGCCCGACTAATCCGGATTGTCCACCGATCATGCAGCGCTTTCCAATTTTTGTCGATCCCGCAATTCCCACCTGAGCTGCAATTACTGTATCTTCCCCGATCTCAACATTATGCGCGATCTGAATCTGATTATCCAATTTAACTCCGGTGCAGATCTTTGTTTCTCCGATTGTTGCTCTGTCTATACAGCAATTCGCTCCGATTTCAACATTGTCCTCGATTTTTACAATACCTGTCTGCGGAATTTTTTTGTATTTCCCGTCACTTTGTTTTGCAAATCCAAATCCATCTGAACCAATCACTGTTCCGGAATGTATAGTAACATTATTCCCGATTATACAACCATTATAAATTGTTACATTTGAATTTATCTTGCAGTTATTCCCGATCACTACTTCATTATATATTGTGCAATTCGGATAAATACGTGTACCTGAATTTATTGTGCATTTCTTTCCAATTGATACGAAATTACCTATTGATGCATCATCAGAAATAACAGTGTCAGTATCTATAAAACAACTGTCAGAAATTCCGGAATTTTCAAATTCAATTTCCTTCTCAAAAATTTCCAGAAGTTTAAGGAATGAAATATAAGGATCGTCAACTTTTACTATCGGTATATCATTTTTATCACCTTTCCGGACAAAATCATTTGAGACAATAACTGCTCCGGCTTTTGTCTCAGAAAAATATTTCTCATACAAAGGATTTGAAATGAATGTGATCTCATCACCTGCAGCAGTTTCTATTTTACCTACGCCGGTTATATCAACATTATTTTTACCTTCAATTATTCCGTTTAGTAATTTTGAGATTTCTGTGAGTTTCATTATTTACCTGCAATTTCATTTATTACCTTCATTGTAAGGTCATAATCTTCGTTTACATACATCAGCATTACATCTGTATTCCTGTCAAATACATAATCATATTTTCCGTCCTTTGCAACTGTCTCTATCGCTTTAAAAACTCTGTCCTGAACAGGCTTCATAAATTCTGTCTGCTTTTGAAAATACTCCCCGTTTTCTCCGAACTTCTGAACTTTAAAATTTGTAACCCTGCTTTCAAGTTCATTGATCTGATTTTCTGTCTGAATTTTTAACTGTTCAGTCAGAATCAGTTTTTTCTTTTCATAATCACTTTTCAGAATTTTCAGACTGTCCTGCAGAACATTTAACTCTGTCTGCCATTGGGCTACAAGCATATCAAGCCTTTGCTTTGCATCTCTTGAATCCTGCATTGATTCCAGTATTTTCTTTGAATCAATATACCCGACCTTGGTTTGTGAATAAATGTCTCCGGAAAGTATCAATAAAACAAATACTATCACTGAAACAATACTCAAATGCATTTTCTGTTTCATAAATTCATTTTTAGATATGAAAATGCCTGCTTGCAAATGCAGACAGGCTGAAAAACTTTACAGATTTATTTCTTATTTTAATTTGTCTAGAACTTTAAATGTTATGTCAAATTCTTTATCACCGTATAATAATGTCCCATCAGCTTTATCAAATACAAAATTTATTTTCATTGATTTAGCCACTTCTTCAATAGTTTTGGTGATCTTCTCTTTTACGGGCTTAAATAATTCTGATTGTCTTGCAAGTAAAGAAGATTGAATGCTTTGTTTATATTGTCCTAAACTTTCATCCAGTGACTGCACTTCTTTCTGCATTCCGCCGATCTCTTCCTGCAATGCTTTTAAATCTGCTTCAGATTTGACTGTTCCTGATTCTACTTTTTTCTGCGCGTCATCATAACTTGCTTTAAATGCTTCGGCTTTTGATTTAATTTCATTTTCTTTTGCCTGAACTGTATCGAGATAAAGTTTTTGTAAACCTTCTAATTCTGTCTGTACTTTCTGTGCTTCTGGCAATTGCTTTAATATTGTTTCACTGTCAACAAATCCGATTTTTATCTGTGCCCCGGCTTCATTAAAACTGAAAAAACCGACAAGCGAAATTAAAATTACGAAATATTTCAAATTACTTTTTTTCAAAAATCTTCTCCTTATTTTTTTAATTGTTTATAATTTATTGTTTTTAATTTATTGTTTTTTATTTATTGTTTTTTATTTATTGTTTTTTATTATTTTGTTTCTCTCTTTATCTGGCATTTCTGAAACTCCATTATGTTTTGTTAAAATCCTCTCCCGAACTGAAAGTGAAACTGCCACTGAGGATCCTGACCGTCTACAATTTTTCGGTCAAATCCATATCCGAAATCAAATCCTACAAGTCCTACCGCCGGTAATATAAGTCTTGTTCCGAAGCCGACTGCTCTTCTCAGATCGAATGGGTCTGTCCTTCTGATATTTTCCCAAATGTTACTGGCTTCTGCAAATAACAAAACAAATATAGGCAACGGATCCTGAGACAATGAATACCTTAACTCCAGTCCGTTTCGCATTACAACCTTTCCGCCAATCGGAGTGCCGGCAAAGTTTCTCGGACCAACTGATCTGTCATCATAGCCTCTTAATGGAATTGTATTACTCGTAAGACCATTTCCTCCCATATAAAATAATTCATTAGGCGGAACATAATTATCATTCGAAAATGTATTAATTGATCCAAATTGAAAGACAGTAAAAAGTACTAATTTTCTGTTTACACTAAGCGGTGTATATGCTTCTGTCAAAAAAACATTTTTGATAAAATTTACAGAACCGGGTAAAAATGGTCCTCCTGATAATTCAGATGAAAGCGAAACTCTTGTTCCTGCTGTTGGAAACACAGGTTCAAAAACTGTCGATCTGGAAATGATCTGTCTTAAACTGAACTGGTTTCTTATTCCTTCCTGATAAACTGAACTTCCGTTTATGGTATTTGTTTTCTGATATTTTGCTGTCCAGTCACCTCTGAAATAATCATCAGGAAATTTAAATCTTTTTCCGATGTTGGCAGAAATACCCGTCTCCTTTGTTTCAAGTCCTTCATAATTCTGCCGTGTATCAAATATATTAAATCCAAGCTGTGTCGGTTTATTGAAGAGCCACGGCTCCTGAAATCCAATATCAAAAGTTCTGTAAGTTCCGCCGGTTCCAAAAGACCAGTTAAATGTCAATATCTGCCCTGCACCTCCTGAAAAAGGTGCTGCTATATCAAAATTATTAAAAGTAAGACCCAGAGAACCTGTAACACCAAAACTTCCGCTGAATCCGATAGAAGCATTAAACTGATCAGAAGATTTTTCCTCCACAAGATACTTCATATTTACCGTACTGTCATCTGCCAGTGAAATATCCTGAGATAATTTTTCCGGATTAAAATAATTCAGCGCTGAAAGTTGCTGCATACTTCTTTTTACATTCGTCTTGTTAAAATAATCTCCCGGCGCAGTATAGATCTCTCTTCTTAAAACTTTTTCCTGCGTTTTGTCATTTCCTTCAAATCCAATTAATCCGAATTTAAACTGATTTGCTTCCCTGATTTTTATTATCAGATCAACTTTATCATCACCTACTGGCTTCTCCTCAACATCAGCTGAAAAAGACAGATATCCGTTGTCAAGATAAGCTGAGCTTATATCAGTTTCTTTTTCATTGCCGTAAATGTTTGACTGAAGTTTAGTGATATTATAAACATCACCGGGACGCATGTCAATTTTATTGAAAAGATAATTATTGTCGTAAAGCTTGTTTCCCTCAAATGTTACATTGTTCACATAATATTTATTTCCTTCATCTACTGTCACAATAATATCAACGTCCTCTTTGGAGGAAAGGATATTCAGCTTGCTTGCTGTTACTGTTGCATCTTTAAATCCATTTTCTTTATAATAATTCTCAATTAACTTTTTATCTTCTTCGAATTTTCCCTTGTCAAATGTAGCTCCGTCCCAGATTTTCCACCAGACTTTTTCTGAAGTTTCTTCCATCGCGCTTTTCAGATCAGATGTAGAAATGCTCTTGTTGCCTTCAAATTTTATGCTGTTAACAGATAATTCTTTTCCTTCATTGATCTTTATTCTTATAAGTGCTTCATTTCCTGCAGAAATTAATTTGTCAACTTTTACATCTGCCAGTCCGTATCCTTCCTCGGCATAATTCTTTTCCAGATTGTATTCAATATCTTTAAGCTTCTGATCGGATACAACTTCACCTGCAACCATGTTTATCTTTTCATTGATATCATCAACAGAAAATTCGTCATTACCTGTAATTTCTACTTTACTGATACGGGGCAATTCTTCCACTTCAATAATTAAATAAACATCTTTTCCGAATTTTTTATCAACATAAAGTCTGACGTCAGAAAAAATTCCAATATTCCATAACCTGTCTATAGCATCTTTTGTCTGGTCAGAAGGTATTACAATCTCCTGCCCTACATTTAATCCTGAATATGTAATTATTGTATTGGTTTCGTAACTTTTATTTCCTTTTGTATTAATACTGGCGATCCTGTAAGTAGTAGCTTCTTCGTTTTGTGAAAAGGAATTGCGGAACATTAAAATTATAATGAAAATCGAAATGATAAATATCTTAAATCCTGTTTTATTGGGCATATTTTATTAAAATTCTATTTATTCTTTGTTATTTGTTCACTTGTTAATCCGAATCTTCTTTCTCTTTTCTGATATTCTGAGATCGCATTGTAAAATTGTGTCCTTTTAAAATCCGGCCAGTAATTTTTGTCAATGTATATTTCACTGTAAGCTATCTGCCAAAGAAGAAAATTACTTATCCGGAATTCTCCGCCTGTCCTGATCAGCAGATCCGGATCCGGAATGTCTTTTGTAACAAGAAAACGGGAAAATTCTTTTTCATTTAAACTCTCTAAATCAAATTTTGATTCATTTTGTTCCTGTATAATATTCTTAACAGCATTTAATATATCCCATCTTCCGCTGTAACTTAAGGCCAGATTCAATGTCATTAATTTATTGTTCTTTGTCGAATCAACAGCTTCCTCCAGCTCTTTTAAAACTTTATCCGGCAGATTATCTAAATTTCCTGTTGCTATAAGTTTCACATCATTCTGATTCAGCCTGTCTGTTTCATTTCTTATAGAACGTATAAGTAGTTTCATCAGTAAAGTTACTTCCGTTCTCGGCCGTTTCCAGTTTTCTGTGGAAAATGTATAAAGTGTTAAATATTTTACTCCGAGCTGTCCCGAAGCTTCCACTATATCTCTTGCTGAATTAACTCCTTCATTGTGCCCGAATACTCTTGTTAAATTTTTTGACTTTGCCCATCTGCCGTTCCCGTCCATTATTATTGCAATATGATTGGGAATTTCTCCGCTTTTCTGAAGTTCCGTTTGCTTTATCTTATCTTTTGGAGATGGCTGTATCAATTTTATCCGTTTACTGTTTTAAAATATTTACTTTTCTTTTCCAGACTCTCACCTGCCGGGCAAAGCAGTATTTCAGCTTTTGTTTAATAAAATATTTTTTATCATCAGATCAATCCCAGTTTACTTTTTACCAATCCGACCTTTTCATTCGCCAGTATAGTTGCATTTCTGTTTCCTTCTAAAATAATATTACTCAACCTTTCCTCATCAGATCTTATTTCAGTGAATTTAGCCTGAAGAATTCCGAGTTTTTCTGATACAATTTCGCCAATATCGTTTTTAAATTGTCCGTATCCCTTTCCTACATATTCATTTACTAATTCTTCAATCGGCTTATCTGAAAACTCCGATAAGATCACCAGTAAATTACTTACAGCAGGCTTGCTTTTATCATAACGGATCTGATTATCGGAATCTGTAACTGCTCTTTTGAATTTCTTAATTATTTTTTCAGGGCTTTCGTCAAGCGAAATATAACTGTCTTCCGAATCACTTTTACTCATCTTTTTTAATGGATCATTCAGACTCATTATCTTTGATGTTTTATCTGACAATGTAGCTTTAGGAAGTTTGAATGTCTCTCCGTGTAAATTATTGAATCTCTGCGCAATTGTTCTGCTGAGCTCTACATGCTGAACCTGATCCATTCCCACCGGAATTTCATCTGCGTCATATAAAAGCACATCACCTGCCATTAAAACAGGATATTCATAAAGTCCTACAAGCTGTCCTTCTTTTCCTGTCTTTATTGATTTATCCTTGAACTGAGTCATCTTCCCCAGCTCTCCCATCGTCACATAATTATTAAGTATCCAGCAAATTTCACTGTGCGCCGGGATCATGGATTGTATAAAAATCACCGATTTATTTGGATCCACTCCAACCGTTAAAAGCCATGCGACAATATCCAGTGTGCGTTTCTTTAACTGACCTGCATCCTGTTTTACTGTTATCGCATGCAGATTGGCTACAAAAAAGAAATTCTCATAACCTTCTTTGTCCTGATTCTCAGCCCAGCGTTTCATTGCGCCAAGGTAATTTCCAAGTGTAAGTTCGCCAGTGGGTTTTATTCCGGATACTACTCTTTTCAAAAATCTGATGTATTCTTTTTTATAAAATATTTAAATATTATTTATTCAAATTATAAATTTCATTCTATAAATTAAATAAAAAATTTTCTCTTTCCCGGATATTTCCTTGGGAAACATGAAATTCATTTGAGATTTAAAAGTATTAGAAATTTTCGATATATGCTTTGGTTAGATTATAGGTTTCTTTTAATGCGTTCTGATGCGTCCTTTCCACTCCGTGAGAAGCAGAAACTCCCGGACCGATCAATCCGACTCTCAGGTCGTATCCCGCTGTCAATGCAGCGCTTCCGTCTGAGCCGTAATATGGATATATATCAACTACATAATTTAATTTCTTTTTCTTTGCCAGATCACGTAATTTGTTTGTAACAGTAAAATCATAAGGTCCTGATGAATCTTTCGCGCAGATCGAAACAGCATCTTCCTTTCCGGTACATCCTTCACCGATTACTGCCATATCCAGAACAAGCATCTCACACGCTGAGTCAGGAATTCCGACACAGGATCCGTGTCCCACTTCTTCATAATTTGAAAAGTAAAAACCGACGCTTTTATTCTTTTTATTTTTACTCAGCTCTTTTATAAGTTCGATCATTACTGCTGCGCATGCTTTATCATCTAAAAATCTTGATTTTATAAATCCGCTTTCTGTATGTTCAAATCTTGTATCATAAAAAACAAAATCTCCGGCATTTATTCCAAATTTCAAAGTTTCTTCTTCATTTGAAGACAATTCATCGATCCGTATTGACATATTACCGGCATTTCTTTCTTTGGTTCTGATATCTTTGTTAACATGTCCTGCAGGATTATTCAGCAATAATGTGCCTCTGAATAATTTTCCTTCTGAATTTCTGATAGTTACATATTCACCTTCAAAAGAATTGAAAGGATATGAACCAAGCTGTGTGATCTCAAGAGTTCCGTCGCTTTTCACCACTTTTACCATCGCTCCTAATGTGTCTATATGACCGGAAATTATTAATTCCGGATTTTTGGAAAATGAGATCAGCAGTGAACCTTTATTGGTTTTACTTATTATTAAATTTTTATCTTTACTGAAAAGATCTTCAATGTATCTGATCACCTCAAAAGTATAACCAGTCGGTGAATTTATTTTAAGTATTGCCTCTAATGTTTTTACAATTTCCATCATTATTTTGTGCTGTCTATTATAATTTTATATATCTTTTCGCCTTCTTTTGTCATTCCGTATTTTTCACGTGCAACCTGTTCCTGCTTTGCTTCTGAATTTTTCAGTTCCTCGATCTGTTTCTGCAATTCTTTAGTTTTATTGATCTCTGCATTTAAGCTGCCTTCAAGTTCTTTTCTTTCTGACTCAAGCTCCATCCGCTGGATAAGTCCTTTATTCCCGAATAATGCAAATGAGATCAGTCCGATGAAAAAAATAATGACGAATACAATTCTCAAATTGTATTTAATGAATCTGAAAATGACCTTTAAAAATCCGTCTTTCTGATCTGAACTGTCCATACTGAATTTATTAATTCTTTTGTAATGAAAGTTCTATTATTTTTTCAATTAATTCATTGAATGTCATTCCGTTTGCTTTCGCAGATTTTGGAACCAGCGACGTATCTGTCATTCCCGGCAGCGTGTTCACTTCCAGACAATAAAGTCTGTTTTTCTCATCTAAAATAAAATCCACTCTTGAATAAACTGAACATCCAAGAGCATTATGTGCCTTTAAAGCAGCTTCTTTTGCTTTGATTTCTATTTCCGGGGAAATATCTGCCGGACAGAAATATTCTGTCATTCCCTTTGTATATTTATGCTCATAATCGTAAAATCCGCCTTTTGGTCTTATCTCAACCACCGGATAAGCTTCATTTCCAATCACAGGAACAGTAAACTCTCTGCCTTTTATATATTGCTCAATTAATATTTTTTCCGAATAATTGAACGCATTTTCAATTGCATTCGGCAATTGAATGTCTTCAACATCATTCTGAACAATCGACAGACCTACCGTGCTTCCTTCGTCATTTGGCTTTACAACACAGGGATATCCTACAGAATTTAAAATATTCTCATTAATATCAATTGAATTTATTTCAGTATTTTTGTTTAACATAAGCCAGGCCGGAGTATTTATTCCTGCTGAATTTAAAATTATCTTGGAAACATCTTTATCCATTGCAAGGGCTGATGCAAAAACTCCCGAACCTGTATATTTCAACCCACGTAATTCAAGCAGAGTCTGAATTCTTCCGTCTTCACCGAATTTTCCATGCACACCGAGAAATACCAGATCTGTTTTGTCATTATCAAATATTTCAGAATTAATACAGTTTAAAATATTTTTATCAGAAGTTTTATGAATTTCAGTAAGTTTTTGAACAGAGGGTGAATGTTTGCTTATTGAATCTCCAAAGACTTGCTCTTCGCTTATTATTTTATCGCCGTAAATAGGGTCAATTAATTTTACATTATGTCCGGAATCGCGTAAAGCTTTTAAAATACACTTACTTGAAGCTATCGAAACTTCACGTTCGGCTGACGGTCCGCCTGTTATCAGAATTATATTCAAATACTGTAGAAAATTTTAATAATATACTGATTTCAGATAAGTATAAAAATGTTATTTCTAATAATTATTTGAGTTATTTCGTCATAATGTTGGGTAGTAAAATAGCTTGTTTAGTCTTAAATTCTGCTTTTTTTAAAACTTTATTTAATTTGAATAATTACCCAAATAAATTAGTTAATTTCAATATTTTAAAAACCTAGGATGACCGTTTTAAAAATAAGATCAGAAGAATAATAACCACTAATTGCTCGAATTAACACAAATTTAAATGATTATTTATTTAAGCAACGCTTTGTTAAAATTTATGAAAATTTGTGTAATTTGTGGCAAAAAATAATTTTAAAAAATATTAGCGATCAGTTTAAGTTTATACAGCAATAGTCAGTTTTCGCGGAGTTTAGATGAGATTCGACATTTTAATGATATTTTTGATAATTGAAGTTTTGGATTTTCAGGATACTACAAATGGAAAAATTATTTTGTGAATTATTAAATTGCTTTTGTTTATATTTGCTTCACAAAAATCAACAAAATTTCTGAAACCTCTGTTTTGAAACTGTTAAATAAAATATTATGCACAGGAATGATTTTAATATTATTCCTTAACGTCAATTATCTGGCTGTTTATTATACATTATATGTTGTAAATACAGAGTCCCTTACAAAAAGCTGTTGTGAAATGATCGTCGATAACTGCAATGCGCATTGTTATCTTGATAAAAAAATGAGTGAAGAGAGTGACAGTAAAAACGGAATTACAGTTGAAATGAAATTAAAACTTTCCGAATTTCAGATATCCAAAGAAAATTCAAATTTCAACAATTCAGGAAATCATAAATTTGTCAATGGAAATTCAAAATTAATGAAAACTCTTTTTTTTCCTAAAATAGAACATCCTCCCAGGTCTTAGCAATTTTTAATTATCATAATCTTAACAATTTATATTTTTAATTTAACTGCATTGCAGATAATCTGCATTGCAATAAACTCATTTAATTTAAACTTTTTAATTAAAAAACATGACTATTAAAATTGCTATTTCCAAAATATTATTGCTCTTAATTTTTATAACATCGTCATTTTTCATTATCTCATGTTCTGACGATTCAGACCCGGCAGCACCTCCAGTAAACGTAATACCAGAACCAAATATGTCTTCATATTTAGCTATAAACTCAGGATATGTGGAAGGCGCACAAGCATTTTTATCTTTATATGCTGATGATTCACTAAGAACTGGATACAATAAACTGTATTTTGTTTTACATGATTCTTTGACAGGATTAGTGATGTCTGATGCTCACATAACCATTAATCCTCTGAATCATGGTCATGCAGCACCGGCGGAAAATCCTGATGAAGATGCTCCGAATGGAATATTTACGGGAGCAATAGTTTATACACAGTCATTTACAGATGATCCGCTGCACTGGCATTTAACATTTACAGTTCATAATCATCAGGCTACAGGCGAACCGGAAGGAGAAATTGAATTTGAAACTCCTGTTATTTTAGCAAATCCGGAAGGATTCAAGTCTATCATTATGCCGGACAGTTCGGCTTTATATCTTTCCTACATTGCTCCGGAGATACCTGCGAACGGAATGAATGATTTTGAATTTCTGATAAATAAGAATGAACCGGAACTATATCCGCCGGACGGAACATATTCTGTAATAGTTACTCCTGAATTTTTAAGTAACGGTCACACAACTACAAATAATGTGAATCCGGCCGGGCAAACTGACGGACATTATACAGGGAAAATAAATTTAGACCAGCCCGGTGCATGGAGAATCAAATTAAATCTATCAAAAAACGGAAATTCCTATGACACCTATTTTGATGTCAGCTATTAAAACTTTAAAAATGAAAGCTATACTAATATTAATTATTTCAATTATTTTCAGCTCATCTTTAAGAGCTGAAAATAAACCTAAACTTGATTTTCTGAAAAAGAATCTTAAGCTGTCTGATATATCTGAAAAAACTGATATATCTGAAAAAACTGATATAGCTGATAAGTCTGATATAGCTGATATTAACTGTGATCTTTGCGGATGTTATATGGGACTTGAACCGAATTTTTCTAAAAATTCTGTTGGCGTAAGATATTCTGTATTTAAATTTTATACACCTGCACATGCTGACCCAGATCCGGAGCTGGATCATCCGGTAAGCAGTTCCGCATCAACTGAATACTATAATAACATAGAACTGTTTTTCAGATATTATTTCACACCTAAATTCAGGATAATTGCAACAATACCATATTCATTCAATGAAATAGATTCACTAGATCTGAATGGATTCGGAGACATAGTAGCACTGGCTCAATATCAAATATACAACACCGATATGAAGGCAACTACAAATTTCTGGCAGAGAATTTTCCTCGGCGGAGGATTCAAGATCCCGACAGGAGTTTACAATAAATCACTTGTTTATCCACCGGTTACTGAGCCTCATTTTCAGCCGGGCACGGGAAGTTTTGATTTCTTATTTTCAGGACTTTATATTGCAAAGCTTGAGAATAACGGACTTGGATGGAGAAATGATGTAGTATATACTATCACTACTGAGAATAAAAACGGATACAGATTTTCAAACAGATTCAACTTTGCGTCTACATTCACTTACGAAATCGATACAGAATCACTGGTTTTTTTGCCGCACGCCGGGATCTATCTTGAAACCGCCGGTAAAGATACACAGGAAGGAGTATATGTTGAAGATTCTGGAGGTGATGCATTTTTCGGAACCGGTGGTATAGATTTCTATTACGGAGACTATTCACTGGATTTTAATTATACATTTCCTATAAGTGAATCACTAAACGGTGATCAGCCGGGCAATGAATTCCGGCTTTTTGTCGGACTTGGGTTTGCTTTTTAAATACCTAAGCATTAAAAAAATCAAATTACAAAAAAAGTGAAGTGCAAGCTTCACTTTTTTTATGTCAAATTACGACTATATAGCCGGTATGAAAAAAATTTCAATTTGTTTTTTCAAATTGTAAGAAGATAAGAATTTTAAGGAGAACAACTAAATCAATTCAATAGAATCTTTCTTTCAAATTGAGTAATTTAGAAAAAAAATATTTTAATGAAAAAAGAACTGATTTACGAAGGTAAAGCTAAGAAAATTTATAGAACAGAAAATGAAGATGAATATATGCAGGAGTTTAAAGATGATGCCACAGCATTTAACGGATTAAAAAAAGACAAGATACCTCATAAAGGAGAGTTGAATAATGAAATATCTTCCCTGATTTTTGAACATCTGAAGGGAAATGCTATTCCGACACACTTTCTGGAAAAAATTTCTTCAACTGAAATGCTTGTAAAAAAAGTAAACATCATCAAGATTGAAGTTGTATGCAGAAATATTGCTGCGGGAAGTCTAGTAAAAAAGTATGGCTTTAAGGAGGGAACTGAGCTAATTAAACCAATTATAGAATACTATCTGAAATCTGATGAACTCGGCGATCCTCTTTTTAATGATGATCATATATTTGCATTAAAACTTGCAAATGAAGAAGATCTTGATACTATCAGAAAAATGACAGAGTATATTAATGAGATATTGAAAAAATTCTTCTTGGAAAACGGAATAAAGTTAGTGGATTTTAAGCTTGAATTCGGAAAAGATGATTTCGGGAATATACTTTTAGCAGATGAAATATCACCGGATACATGCAGACTTTGGGATTCAAAAACCGATAAGAAACTGGATAAAGATCGATTCAGATTTGATATGGGAGAAGTGGAAGAAGCATATCAGGAAATAAAAAAACGATTAATTAAAAACTAATTTGATAAAGCTTACACCTTACGGTAAAGATGTTATAATTAAAGTATTTATTTTTATTTTAGTTTTAATTTTTTCATTATTTTTTATCAACAGTAATATTCTCAAAGTATTCATTTTAATTATCTGCATATTTTTCTGGATATTCACACTATATTTTTTTCGTGATCCTGAAAGGAAATTACCATCCGGATATAAAAGTAATCAGATCATTTCACCAGGGGACGGGAAGGTAGTAGTAATTGAAAATGTAATAAATAAATATAAAAACATTTTTGATGAAGGTGAGGAACTGGTACAGATAAGCATATTTCTTTCACCGTTGAATGTACATGTTAACAGAATTCCGCTGAACGGAATTGTAAAATATCTGAGTTACATTAAAGGTGATTACATTGTGGCATTTGATCATAAATCATCCGAACGAAATGAAAGATCTGAAATAGGCATTGAAAATTTTTCAACAGGAAACAAAATTTTATTCAAGCAGATAGCCGGGTTTGTAGCAAGAAGGATAGTTTATGACATCAGTGAAGGAAATGAAGTATATGCCGGAGACCGTTTTGGAATGATAAAATTCGGTTCCAGAGTTGATATTTTTATAAAAAGAAATTCGAAAATATTAGTCAGCATCAATCAAAAAGTAACCGGCGGCGAATCAATTATAGCTGAGTTTTAAATGTTTGTATCGAGAAAATTCATACCGAGTTTATTTACCATTCTGAATGCCTTTTGCGGATTTCTGTCAATAATACATTCATCGAACGGCGACTTTGCAATTGCAGCATTGTTCATAATTTATGCAACTTTGTTTGACGCAGTGGACGGGCTGGCAGCCCGTCTTACCAACTCATCCAGCGAATTCGGAGTAGAGCTTGATTCATTATCCGACGTGATCTCCTTCGGAGCTGCACCATCTTTTCTTATCTATAAAATTTACTTAAATGAATCAGGAGATATTGGAATTGTGATTTCCTCACTGATCATGGTTTTTGCCGCATTGCGTCTTGCAAGATTTAACGTGCAGCTTGTGGGCTTTGACAAAGATAAATTCAACGGACTACCTGCTCCGATGTCAGCATTAACAATTGTCTGTTATATTATATTTTATCATGACAAAATATTTTCTCCTGAAACCAGTGAAATTTTCATTACTATACTGGCTGTTGCATTGCCTGTTTTAATGGTCAGCAAAATTAAATATGAAAGCCTTCCAAAACCATCTTTAAATTCCATCAAAAAAAATCCGGCTGTTTTCATAATTCTGTTTATTGGGATTGTTATTACTGTTGCAACTAACGGAGAAGGGTCTTTTTCATTCTGCCTGTTTTATATTTTCAGCGGAATTTTCACAGGATTGAAAAATCTGATCTTTAAAAAAAATAAAATAAAAGAAAAAGAAGATTCTGAAGAGCAATTCGATATTAAAAAAACAAAATAATTTCTACTTAACTTTAATCAATTCCGAAAGAAATTTAATTAAATTATCTGTCTCTTCTATTGTATTTTCTCTGCCGAAAGAAATTCTCAGTGAACCAAGTGCAGATAATCTGTCCCGTCCCAGTTCTGTAAGAACATGTGACGGCTGATGAGTTCCAGAAGTACATGCTGAACCTCCGGAAAGTGCAATTCCTTTAAGATCCATTTGAATCAGTATCATTTCCTCATCATACAAAAGCTTAGACCTGTCAAATGAAATGTTTACTATATTCGGTAGAGAAGAAGAACCCTGTAAAGAATTGAATAAAACAGATTCAGCAAATTTTTCTTTCAGATTTTTTATAAGATGTTCCTTAAGAGTATTGTAATGAAGTATATCATTCTTCATCTTTAAATTTAGTAGTTCAACAGACTTTTTAAATCCTGCAACAGCAGCAATATTTTCTGTGCCGCCTCTCATATCCCTTTCCTGTTTTCCACCGTGAATAAATTTTTCCACTGGTGTCTTATCTTTTATATATAATGCTGCAATTCCCTTTGGACCGTATATTTTGTGAGCCGACAAAGTTGCGAAATTGACATTCAGATCTTTTACATTAAACTCAGTCTTGCCGATGCTTTGTACAGAATCAGTATGAACTAAAACACCAGATTCTTCAGCTATAAAAGAAATTTTTTCGATGTCATTTATTACACCTGTTTCATTATTGGAATGCATTATAGAAATTAAAAAAGTCTTCGGATTAATATTTGATTTAATTTCATCAGTTGAAATAATTCCTTTCTCATCCGGCTTAATATATGTTGCCTTGAAATTGAATTTAGTTTCAAGATATTTCACAGTGTCAAGTACTGCAAGATGTTCAATAGAAGAAGTTATAATATGATTTTTTTCTGACCCTAAATTTTTAAATGCTGTTCCTTTAAGAGCAAAATTGTTTGATTCTGTTCCGCTGTTTGTGAAAAAAATTTCTTTTGGACTGGCTCCAATGAATCCGGCGACAGTATCTCTTGCATCTTCCAGAAGAACCTTTGTGGATTTACCAAAAAAATGATTTGATGAAGGATTGCCGTAATTTTCCTTTAAATATGGAAGCATACAATCAAGCACTTCACTGTCTATTTTTGTAGTTGCGGCATTATCAAAATAAATTCTGTTCAATTACAGTTCTGAGTTTTTATTGTTAATTTAATTATTACTTTTATTTTTTAATTTGATTATTTTCAAACCGTGCAAATAAAAAAAGAGCTTTTTTACGTTTCAAATCTGATCTCAATACTGAGAATTGTATTGCTGTTTCCCGTTTGTTATCTGCTGTTAACTGATTTTACCGGTGAAAATACACTAATAATAATTTTAGTTCTATGTATGTATTTTTCAGATTTACTTGACGGATATCTTGCCCGTAAACTCGATCAGGTTTCAGAATTCGGTAAAATAATTGACCCGCTAGCAGATAAAATTTCTGTAATCGCAATTGCATTAATACTCGCTTATCTGAATAAGATCCCGATCTGGTTTTTGCTTATTGTTGTTATCAGGGATGTCCTTATATTCGGATTCGGAATTTATCTTAACAGGAAAAAAGATATCCGGCTTATGTCAAACTTTCCCGGAAAAATAGCAGTATTCAGCATCGGGCTTATAATTTTATTTGCAATTATTAATAATCCGATGTTACTTAAAATCAATTCGTATTTATATTTCATTTCACTCGGATTAATATTTTATTCATCCGTTTTATATTTTAAGAGATTCAAAGAAACTATTAATAGAAAATAAATTTTCACAATTATCAAAGAATGGAAATATCCGAACAGAAACCTGCGAAAAATAAATCACGTGTAAAAACATTTACCCGCAAAGATCTTGAAAATAAAATTTCCGATAAACTTATAGGAAAGAAACTTACTGAAAAAATTATAGCCGATTCATTTTTCAATTCCCTGAGTGAATTGCTGTTTGAGGCAGATCCGGTAATCAGAATTGAGATAAGGGATTTTGGTGTATTTGAAGTGAAGAAGACAAAAGCAAAACCTAAAGCAAGAAATATTAAGACCGGTGAATTTGTGTTTGTTCCGGAAAGGAGAAAAATTCATTTTAAACCGGGAAAAAATATAAAACAATTTTTGAAAAAGAAAATCAACAGTTAAACTTTAAATTGGAGACTGATACTAAATATCTTGGAATTGATTATGGTGAAAGAAGAGTTGGCATTGCTGTCACTGACGGAAATAAAAAGTATTCTTTTTCCAGAGATCATATTGAAAACAACAGTAATTTTTTTGTAAATCTTCTGAAATTGATTAAAGAAGAAAATATCATAAAAATAATTTTAGGTTATCCTCTGAACTTTAAATCAGAAAAAACAATTCAGACAATCAAAACAGAAGAGTTTAAAACTGCATTTGAAGAATTTCTGAATAAAAATTCCATAAAGCTCGAAATAATTTTTTTTGATGAAAGATTTACAAGTAAGATCGCTGAATCAGGAATTTTAAATTCCGGTATGAAAATGAAAAAGAGGCGTCAGAAAGGATTGACAGACAGCATTTCAGCGCAGATAATTTTACAGGATTACATAGATAAGACCCATAATCTTGCAAACAAAATTAAATTGTAAATGTATTTAACAGAATTAAATGAAATGATCCAGGGTGGTGAAAACGACAAGGTCGAATTCAAAAGAAAGTTTTCGTCTCCCGTAAAGATCGCCAAAGAAATGATCGCTTTTGCAAATTCAAAAGGCGGCACGATTCTTTTTGGAATAGATGATGACAAAAAAATTGTCGGTGTGGAAAGTGAAAAGGGAGAACTAGAATTGATCAGTACAGCGGCAAAATTCAATTGCGAGCCGGAAATTAATTTCACGGCAAATATAATGCTTTTAAAGGGTAAGGATATTGTTATTGTTAATATTTTAGAAAGTATGAATAAACCGCACAGATTACTGGAAGATTCTCACCCGGATAATATGAAAGTATATGTAAGATTAAACGATAAAAGCATTGTTGCATCCCGTGAGACTGTTAAGATCCTGAGAAACTCAAATCACGACTCACCTCCTGCAAAAATATATATAGGTCTTATTGAAAAAAGTCTGTTTGACTACCTGAATATAAATGAAAAAATCACGGTGAAAGGGTTTAAGAAACTTGTAAACATTTCGGACAGAAGAGCCAGCAGAACTCTTGTGAATCTTGTAAAAGCAAAAGTTATAAGACATCATTACTTTGGAAGCGAAGATTACTATACACTTCTGTGAAATTTTTTTCTCAAAAAAATTATTAGTTGTCCGGTTTTTTATTCAGTTACATCAAGGCTTTTCAGTTTATCAACAAAGTAAACTGAATCACTTAGATTCTGACGGATCGCTTTCTTATATAAATTTTCAACATCTAAATATTTTTTTTGTTCTTCGTATAACTTTCCCAGATTTTTATAGATCTCACCTGCTGCAGAATCAATCTCCATGGATTTTTTATACATTGTAACTGCTTCAGGATATTTTTTTTGTTCATACAAAAGATTTCCTGTTTCAAAATATGGTGAGTATGATCCCGGCTTCAACACTAATGCTTTATCAAGTATTTCTTTTGCTTCAACATACAGTTTTTTTTCTGACAATATTTTTGCGGCTTTTATGTAAGTTTTAATGTTTTTTGAATTTAACTCAATTGCTTTTTTATAATTGAAAAGGGATTCACTGTAATCTCCCTTTTCGTTAAAAAATTCTGCTTTATAGTAATATCCTTCAGGATTTTTCGGCTCAAGTTCTATTGTTTTATCAAACATTTCAAGCGCTTCATCATACTTTTTTAATTTTAAAAGAATTTTCCCGTAATCGACAGTGAATTCTGTATTATTGGGATTTAGCATTACAGCTTTTTTATACATAGCCAGCGCTTCTTCAGTATTTCCTTTTTCTTCCTTCAAATAAGCCCAATAGTTATATGTGTAAGCATTATCAGGATCGATCTCAAGTGCTTGTGTATAAATTTTTTCAGCTTCATCATACTTTTTCAATTCAAATAAAGAGTATGCAAGTCCGTTATAAGCATCAGTAAACTTAGGATTTATTTCTATTGCCTTCTTATAAAGCTTAATGGATTCTTCATATTTTCCTTCGTCATATTTAATAGATCCGTCAAGTGTGTAAGCCATTGCATCATCATCTTTCGGATCATGAGTTAGTGTATACTGTATCATCTCCAGGGCTTCATTCTTGTTATCTTCATAATTATAATAAAGGTAATATGCCAGAAGATAAGGCTGCGTATAAATAAGAACATACTGAGCTGCATCTTTGAGAATTTCATCAAGCTCTGAAATTTCACCTGAAAAAGTTTTGGACGGTTCACCCATAACTCTTATTGTAAGAAATATTTTTCCGCTGTTTAAAACAACCTCACCGGAGATCCGCGTTTGCTTTTTGCCGAGAAAATTTTTGAAATTCTGAAGAAGTGATTTTAAGGAAATACCTGATCCGGGAATTACAATTTCAAGCTGTGAATCAAAAAATACCGGTTTGAAATCAAGATTATTGTATGATGTATCTGTTTTTTCTTTTATTATTTCAATCTGATCAAGAAGTTTATTTACAAGCGCCTGGCCTGTTATGTTCATCTTTTCTAGATCAAGAGGAACCTGAAACGGATCTATTATCACAGTTTCTTTATTCATCTCTTTATAGATCAGCAAACCTATTACAAATATTATTATCAGAATAACCAAATCAAGAATAATACTTCTAAGCGAACTGAGATTTTTAGAGGTATTTTCCAGTTTTACCGACTTCTCTTTATTTTTAACGGGATGGTTATTTTTCAAATTGAATAATGAAAATGAGATTTATTTTGAAAATATTTTTTAAATTTATTATTGCCTTTTACTTAATTCACCGGTCACATTTTTAAAATTCTTACCTGAGTTTTCAAGTATGGAATTTGCTTCCTTCATTATTTCTTTTTTAAATTTATCATCTTCAATCGAAGGAAGATTAATTTCAACATTCTTAAACGCTCCCCAGATACCTGTTTCCAGTGACTTTGCGCCTACTTCCAGATCGCTTTTGGAAGCTATATTCCCGTACTTTGCCATTTCAATCATATGTTCCCAGCAGGAGTCGGAAATTCGCATTACGGATAAAGGAATTGTGATGGCTTTTTTCAATCCTTCCTGCATTTTTTCATTTCTAAGTTTTTTTTCAATATCAGATTTCTTCGGCAGCTTCATTGCAGTCATGTAATCATTGAATGCATTTGTGTCAGCATCTATCAATGGAATCAATTCTTTCATTTTATTATGAAGAGGTGATATTAATTTTCTCATTGTGCTGTCAAGATGTTCGAATTTCTTATTACCGTAACTCATCCATCCGACCATTGTGCCAAGTGCAGCACCAAGTGAAGCTATCAGAGCAGAGACACTACCACCGCCGGGAGCTGATGTTCTTGCTCCGACAAGTTCGACAAAATTCCTGACAGTAAGTGAAGCCAGTGGTTCTGCTGAATCTTCCCGGATCATAAATTCAATAATTCTTTTATCCGGATTAAATTCAGATATCGAAGAAAGTCCTAATCTGTTTATAACTAAGCGTATCTTCTGCTTTTCATCAAGTATAAATAAATTTTCTTTTTGAATGTAATATTCCGCAGCCATCAGCATAGCTTCAAGCGGAATCAGTCCGACCAGTTCGCTTCCGCAAACAGCAAGATTCATTTCACGTGCATCCTTTGAACATTCTTCAAATGCAGTATGGACAGGTGTTACTTTATAATTATCAAGATTCATAGAAACCTGCGCCATGTTATATTCATTTACATACCATCCAATCCCTTTAACTGCTTTAAGTCTTCCTTTGGAATCTTCGCTTCTCCCCTGTTCACGGACATTCAGCGCGATCTTATGTGCCTGCTCCTTTGTTCCGAGAATATTAACATTGTAAGCAATAAGAAAAAATCTCGAGCCTGTTACAGTAGCTCCTGATTTAGGAATAAATTCCTGCGGTCCGAAATCCGGCTTCCATTCCGGTTTGTAAATTTTATTTTTAATGCCTTCATATTCTCCTGAGCGGATCTGACTCAAAGATTTTCTTTCAGGATTTTCCGAAGCTTCTTCATAAAGATATACCGGAATTCCCAGTTCATCACCTATTCTTTTACCGAACAATTTTGCGCACTCAACACATTCTTCAGTCGTAGTATTTGCAACCGGTACAAACGGCACTACATCAACAGCTCCCATTCTCGGATGTTCGCCGGAATGTTTTGACATATCTATAAGCTCATAAGCAGTTTTCGAAAATTGAAAAGCTGCTTCTACGATTGTTTCCGGATCACCGACAAATGTAAACACTGTTCTGTTAGTGGATCTCCCCGGATCAACGTCCAGCAGAGTAACACCTTCTACATTTCTTACAGCATCTGCGCATGCGTTTATAATATTTTCATCTCTTCCTTCTGAGATATTCGGAACGCATTCTATAATTTTTTTCATTTTTAAGTTTTGGCTTTTTGGAATTTAAATTAAGCTTAATAAAAATAAATTTTTGAATCTTTGGGAGAAAAACTTTCCCATTCTTTATAAAATAAAAAATCTGATCTGTTTAAATCATTTTCCTGCAGATAAAATAGATCCTTTCTGAATTCTTATCTGCTTTCCTGCCGCTTTCTTCTTCAGCTCTTTCTATTTTAAAATATTTCGATAATTCCTTTAAGATTATATCCTTTTCAAATGAAGCTTCCTGTATATTTGTTTCTATCAGATCAAAATTGTTCTTCTTAATTTTTTCAAACACTTTTAAATTCCAGTTAAATTTGTTTCTGTTGATCTTATTAACATGAACAAGCAAATAATTAGAATCAAATTCATTTATTATGGGAGATATTGCAGAAATAAAATTGAGTTTATAAAGAGTGTTAATATCAAAAATAAATACTCCGTTTTTTTTAAGATGTTTAAAAACATTTATAAAAATTTTCTTCCAGTCAGAAAATAAAGTCAGATGATTTATAGTATCATAAAGACAAAGGATCAGATCAAATTTTTTATTAAGAGAAAAATCTCTTATATCCTTTAAATAAAATTCCGACCCGGGAAGTTTCTGAGCTGCAATTTTCAACATCTGACGTGAATTGTCAATTCCTGTAACATTAAATAATCCTCTCAATGATAAAAGATTGATTCCCGTTCCGCATCCAAGCTCAAGAAGTTCCGGAAGTTCATCAAATCTGAATTTCAACTGTAATAATTTCTTTTTCAGATAATTTTCAGTTTCATCAGTGTCACCAAAAACCTTATCGTAATATTTTGCAATTTTATTATATTCGCTGCCGCTCAATATTTTAATGTAAGTTTTCACTGAACATTTGGAGAAAGTGTCCTATGCCGTCTTCATCATTGGATCTTTCACTGACATGATCTGCCATATCTTTAAGCTCATCGACAGCATTATCAAGTGCGATATTCGTACCGCCGTACTGAAAAAGATCCCTGTCATTATACCAGTCTCCAAAAACCATTACTTCATCTCTTTTTAATTTCAGATATTTTGTCAGGATCTTTAATCCGGTTTTCTTATTTATATTTTTTCTGAGAATTTCAATATTGTAAACTCCCTGAAATACCTGTGATCTGAAAAACTTTACTTTCAGTATCAACCCAAACGGCAATGTCATTTTCTTCTGTATGTCTCTCATTATCTTTCTGTCATTTCCTGACATGATAATTTCTAACACATTATCAGTGTATTGACTGTAATCTTCGACCTTATCATAAATTGTTCCGAACCTTGTCATAAAATCTTTCAGCACAGAATTATCTTCCGTGTAAACAATTCTGTCATTATAACAAAGAGCAATTTTCACATAATTGTTTTCGGCTAACCGGACAGCTTTCTCGGCATATTTTTTGTCTATAACAGATTTATTTAAAACTGTTTCACCTTTAATATCCTGTATTAAAGCTCCGTTAATTGAAATAACCGGAATTTTGATGTCAAGTAATTTTGCAATGGGAACTATCGAAGAATGCGCTCTCTGGGAAGCTAATGAGAACAATATGTTTTTATTCTTAAGCTCTTTTACAACTTTTAAGGTAAGTTCACTGACCTCATTTTTACTGTTAACCAACGTACCGTCAATGTCTGAGACAATTAACTTTATTTTTCTAAATCTCTGCTTTAATTCTTTGTCTGATAAGATCAAATTTATTCCCCTGATATTTACAATTATTTAAAAATTAACAATTCTTTCTGGGGTAGAGAACTGTATGATATTATATCTACTATAATTTTTTATGAATTTTATATTAGTGAAAATATAAAATAATCTGAAGCCGGAAACTAATTTCTTTTTAATGCTGACAATGGTTCAGGAACAAAGTGATGAATTCCCCCTGCCAATTTATCATTAAAGGTTGTCGGTATATTTCCTTTTTCAGTTCTTTCTTTCCATGTTTCATATTTCTTTCCGTCATCAGTTCTGATCATTGTAATGCAGTTTTCAACGGGACAAACCAGTGAACACAAATTACATCCGACGCAGTTCTTATCTATTATAAATGGAACTCTTGAGCCGTTATTAGTCAGTCCGATCGCCTGATGTGCGCCGTCTTCACATGCAATATAACAAAGCTGACAGCCAATGCATTTTTCTTTATTTATCTCAGCAATGATCTTATAATCAAGATTTAAATTTTCCCAGGTTTTTATATTAGGCAATGCTTTCCCGACCATTTCATCAATCGTATTAAATCCTTTTTCGGTCATATATGAATCAAGCCCCGCCAGCATTTCACGGATTATTCCGAATCCGTAGTGCATGACTGCTGTGCAGACCTGAACTGTACCGGCTCCAAGAAGAATATATTCCACCGCATCTCTCCAGTTTTCTACACCGCCAATACCTGAGATCGGTATATTTATTTCAGGATGCTGAGCGCAGTTTTTTAACATGTTAAGCGCAATTGGTTTTACAGCCGGACCGCAGTAACCGCCGTTTGTGCTTTTTCCGTCAACAAACGGGTAAGGAACAAAACTATCAATATCCACACCGATAACACTTTGAATTGTATTTATAAGAGAAATTGCATCTCCTCCTCCAAGTTTTGCGGCGAGAGCCGGATCTGTAATATCAGAAATATTCGGAGTTAATTTTACTATGACGGGTTTGGTTGCAACTTCCTTTACCCATTGAACAATTAATTTTAATACTTCAGGTTCCTGTCCGACTGCGGAACCCATTCCTCTTTCACACATTCCGTGCGGACAGCCAAAATTAAGTTCGAGTCCGTCAGCTCCTGCATTTTCAGCATCTTTGACTATCTGATGCCATTCTTCCCTTGTCTCAACCATCAGTGACGCAATGACAGCATGGTTTGGAAAATATTTTTTTACTTCTTCAATTTCCTTTAAGTTATCTTTCAGAGGTCTGTCAGTAATCAATTCAATATTATTAAATCCCATCATTCTTGTATCTCTGTAATTCAATCCGCCGTATCTGCTTGAAACATTTACAACCGGAACACCGAGAGTTTTCCAAACAGCTCCCCCCCATCCTGCGTCAAACGCTTTCATGATCTGATAACCCGAATTAGTCGGAGGCGCGGATGCCAGCCAGAAAGGATTCGGAGATTTTATTCCCGCAAAGTTTACTGAAAGATCGGGCATAATTTTTTTTGTTTAATTAATTTTATGTGAAATAAATCAGGATTTTTAATTTAAATTTCCTTCACTGTTACCGGCTTTATACCTTCAGCATCGGAAAGACAAACATTTATAACTTTGTTTTCATATTTCCTGCTGTCACTTTCATTTGCTCTGATCTTTACTCTGATATAATTAGTAGTAAGTCCTTCAATAAAATCATCATCTTTTCTTGTTTCAAACAAAACTGACTGAACAGTTCCGGAATATTTTGAATAAAAATCAAATTTCTTTTTATTAGAAAGATTCCTGAGCAGTTCACTTCGGTTCTTTCTTATTCTCACATCAACCTTATTACTAAACCCCGCTGCATAAGTATTTTTTCTTTCTGAATAACTGAAAACATGAAGATAACTTAATGAAAGCGATTCAATAAATTCAAATGTGTTTTTAAAATGCACATCCGATTCTCCGGGAAATCCTGTCATAACATCTGCTCCGATCCCGACATCTTTGATCTCATCTTTCAGTTTAAAAATCAGATCTCTGTATAATTCCCTGCCGTATCTTCTCCGCATTAATTTAAGGATCTCATTATCTCCGCTTTGCATTGGGATATGAAAATGATTACAGAATTTTCCGGAGGATTTAATGAATGAAATAATTTCATTTGTCAAAAGATTTGGTTCGATAGAGCTGATCCTGATCCTTTCTATGTCAAGTTTTTCAAGTTCTTCCAAAACATTTATTAATCTAAGATCTTTGATTCCATTTTCAAAATTATAATCACCGGTATTTACACCTGTCAATACAATTTCCTTATAACCCGAATCAATAATTTTTTTTGCATTTTCAACAACTTTATTAATTTCAAGACTTCTGGATTTTCCCCTTGCCAGTGGAATTGTGCAGAATGAACATTTGTAATTACAGCCGTCCTGAATTTTCAGAAATGCTCTTGTCCGTGAATCTGTATCTGCAGAAAAAGCTTCTTCAAAATCCACAGCTTCATTCACAGGTGATCTGTAAATACATGAAAGATCTTTTTTCTCATAATTTTCAATGTAATCAAACAGCTTAAATTTTTCCTTTATTCCAAGGACAAGGTCAACTCCTTCGATGCCGGCAATTTCTTCAGGCTGAAGCTGTGCGTAACATCCGGTTACGATCACATAGGTTTCAGGATTGTTTCTTATAATGCTTCTTACGATCTGCCTGCATTCTTTATCTGCATTTTCCGTAACCGAACAGGTATTCAATACAAATACATCAGAGATCTCACCATAATTTTTTAATTCAAAACCTTTTGATGTGAAATCTTTTGCAATTGTTGAAGTTTCACTGTAGTTCAGCTTACAGCCGAGAGTATGTAATGATACACTTTTCATTAATTTAATTTAAACATTTCAAAATGTAATTAGAATGAAAATAAATTACATTCCGAATAATGTAACTGAAATATTTCTTTTCCCGCCGTGATTCCTGTGTTCACACAGATAAATTCCCTGCCAGATACCCATATTAAATCTTCCGTCCTTCAGAGGAATATTCAGACTGCATCCGAGAATGGAAGATTTTATATGTGAGGTCATATCATCCGGACCTTCGGAAGTGTGAAGAAAGTGTTTTGAATTTTCCGGGATCATAAAATTAAAATGAGTTTCGAAATCCTTTCTGACATCGGGATCAGCATTCTCATTAATAGTCAGTGAAGCTGAAGTATGCTTTATAAAAATATTTGCAATGCCTGTTTTGAAATTATTTATTTCGGGAATATTTTCGAAGATCTCATCAGTTATAAGATGAAAACCTCTTTGCCTTTGTTTCAGAGAAAAATCCTTCTGGAAAAAATTCATAATAATTAAAATTAAATTTGATTAAAAAAGTAATAATTGTAATTTATTAAAATTTAAATTTCATTGCATGCAAATTAAAGAAATTATACTACAAACTCATTTGATAAATGAATTAAAGGATTTTTACTCTAAAATTCTGGAATTAGAAATGATCAGGGAATCCCCTTCATCTTTTACAGTAAAAGCAGGAATGTCAGAAATAATTTTTGAAAGTTCTGATTCAAGCATTAATCCATTTTATCATTTTGCATTTAACATACCGGAGAATCAGTTAAAGAAGGCAAAGGAATGGATCTCAAAAAAAGCAGAACTGATAACACTTGACGGTGAAGATGAATTTGATTTTAAAAGCTGGAATGCACATTCTGTATATTTTTATGATCCTGCCGGAAATATACTTGAGCTGATTGCCCGACATGATCTTGAGAACAGATCAGAGAAAGATTTTGGAGGAAAAAGTCTTCTTTCTGTAAGTGAAATCGGAATTCCGGTTTTTAATGTAATGGATTTTCACAACGAGCTTAATAATTCTAATCCACTTCCGCTTTTTAGTGGTGATAATGAAAATTTTACTGCAATGGGTGACGATAATGGTTTGCTGATAATTGTTAAAAAAGGAAGGAAATGGTACCCGGATTGTCCTGATGCGGAAATATTTCCATTGAAGATTAAACTACATTCGGATAAAAACTCTGAAATATATTTTAATGAAATAAACTTCAGAATCATACTTTCAGAAAAATAAAATCCGGTGCAGATCTTTTAAATAAAATCACATTATATTAATGCTGTCCAAATCGTTTTCAATAATATAGTTTAGTCTGAATTTTTAATATTTTTGAATGGAATGTTTTGTGCTTAAAAACAACCCGCCTTAGAAAAATTGCCGAATAAAATTCTTGAATAATTGCGTTAAAAAAATTTTCCTGTTCGAAGAACTTTGCATAAGCAAATTTCAAGTTGAAAATTTTTAGCAATTATGAAAGAATTCAGGCAATTTTACTACAGCGGGAGAGTTTTCTTTGCCAAGCTCGTATGTTTCCAAAATTGGTTTTTGAAATTTATTTTTAGAATGATTAAAATGAGGTAAGTAGAATAAGGCTTAAGGAATGGGAAAGAGTTTTGGAAAGAGTTAGTATCCAATGTCAGGTAAAGATGATAAGGTAAAAACGCACAGCGGGAACTACGCAAAATGCAAGGATAGAACTACAGACCGGACGAAAAAATGTGTTAGATTTTATAAAAGCGTCATTATACTAACTTGATAAAGCAAATGCATTATGTTAATTTTGAGTCTTAACACACACTATTAAATAACAATTAAAAAGTAATATTATGCCCGAAGAATATAAAGAACCTGCTCCATACAGAAAAGGAGAAGCTAATCCATTTGAATCAATGATGATCAGATTCGATAAAGCCTGCAAACTTTATAACCTTGATGAAGGATTATATAATTATCTTGCAACACCTGTAAAACAGATCACAGTTTCAATTCCTGTAACAATGGACAACGGAAAATTAGAAGTATTTGAAGGATACAGAGTTATTCATGACAATATTTTAGGACCTTCTAAAGGAGGGATAAGATATTCACCTGATGTTGATATTGATGAAGTGAAAGCACTTGCTTCATGGATGACCTGGAAATGCGCAATTGCAAACATACCTTTTGGCGGTGCAAAAGGCGCAGTAAGATGTGACCCGAGTAAATTATCATCGAGAGAACTTGAACTAATCACAAGAAGATACACAGTAAATATGCTGGAAATTTTCGGACCTGACTCTGACATTCCTGCACCGGATATGAATACAGATGAACAGATAATGGCGTGGATCATGGATACATACAGCATGCATAAAAAAGAAACAGTAACCGGAGTTGTTACAGGAAAGCCGATCATAATCGGCGGTTCACTTGGGAGAAGAGAAGCAACAGGTCGTGGCGGAATGATCGCGACCATGGCAGCTTTAAAAACACAGGATATAGATCCGACATCGACTACTTGCGTCGTTCAGGGATTTGGAAATGTAGGTTCAGTAAGCGCTCAGTTACTCAATGAAAAAGGTGTGAAAATAATCGGTATCAGCGATGTATCTGGCGGTTATTATGATCCGAAAGGAATAGATGTAAATAAAGCCATACTTTATGTTTCCAAAAACAGAACACTTGAAGGCGGTAATTTCGGTACACCTGTCACAAATGAAGAATTACTGGAACTGCAGTGTGACATACTTGTTCCTGCAGCAAAAGAAGATCAGATAACTGCTCACAATGCAGACAGGATAAAAGCAAAGTTGATCGTCGAAGGGGCAAACGGTCCGATCGCCGCAGATGCGGATGATATAATTGCAAACAAAGGAACACGTGTTATCCCTGATATACTTGCAAATTCAGGAGGCGTTATTGTTTCTTATTTTGAATGGGTGCAGGACAGGATCGGTTATTTCTGGGATGAAGATGATGTTAACAACAGATTAAACAGAATGATGACAGAAGCATTTGATGTTGTTTATAATACAGCTTTAAAATATGATACATCATTCAGACTTGGCGCATATATTCATGCAATCGACAAAGTTTCAAAAGTTTTAAAATTAAGAGGCATTTACGGATAAATATGAAATTAAAATACCTCTTATGTATTTTAATTTTCTTTGAAATTATTATACTTTTTATACTAAGAGGTATTTCTTATTCACAGACCGGAAGTGAATCTAATTTAAATAATATTGATAAATTACTGGACGAAAGTCTGATACCTGTTGAGAATGAATTACTACTTCTGGGAAATGACAAGATCTATAATTTATCAGTAGAATACGGAACAGAAAATCCTGAGCAGCAATCATACCTGATCGCGTTAATAAAAAGAAAATTTTCAGGATATAAAATTTTAATTAATGCTGATACTGTTGAATTTTCAGACAGTATTAATTATAATTTATTTATAAATAATCCGTCTCTGAATACCCGTTATTTAAGTATTTATACGGATAACGTACTTGGCACTAAAAAAATAAAGCGGGAAATTTCAGTATCTTATTCCGTAAAAATATCAGATTCAGGAAATTCATCTGTGGTTTTTGCAAAGGATATAAGTAAAAAGCTGGTTGATAGTTTTAATATCGATGATCAGAATGTTGTAGAAGACAAAAGATATAGTTTTTCCCGGTCAAATCTTCCTGAGGAAAATTCTTTAAATCAGCTTATTTACCCGGCTGTAATTATTCTTGCCTCTGCAGTAGCAATAATTTTATTCTTCACAATCAGAAGTAAATAACAAATGTTTAAAATAATAAGAATCGGAGAGTTTGAATTCATATAACGTTAAAAATAATTACTCAGGGAATAATTTTTTAATAGCATTAATACTGGTTTTTTTGTCATCAGGATTTTATTCCTGCGGCTCTTCTTCAGGCAGTAAGATCACCACTGATAACCCGGAAAGCGCATACTTAATAGCAAAATCTCATTATGATAAGAAAGATTATCTTGATGCTATAGATGATTTTAACCTGGTTAAATTAAAATTTTCCGGCAGCAATATTATCGACAAGGCAGTTTATTATCTCGGTATGAGTTATTATAAAAGAGAAGAATATATTCTGGCGGTATATGAATTTGAATCACTTATCAAAAGTTATCCGACGAGTCCTTTTGCTGAAGATTCAAAATATTATGTAGGAATGTGCTATTATAAATTGTCTCCGAAATACAATCTTGACCAGACATATACCAGATATGCCATATCGGAATTTCAGAGCTTCCTTGATCTTTATCCAAAAAGTAAATATAAGACCGAGACAGAAATTAAAATCAATGATCTAAAAGATAAACTTGCTTATAAATTATTTATGAGTGCGGAATTGTATTTTAATGTTGAACAATACAGGTCTGCAGTTGTTTATTACAATGCATTACTTGATGAGTATTTCGACAGCCAGTATGCAGATGATGCTCTATATGGTTTGATTCAGTCGCTCATCATAAAAAAAAGATATGAAGAAGCAAAAACCGATATTGAAAGATTTGAAAAATATTTCGGTTCAAGTCCTTTATTACCAAAAGTAAAAAGTTTAAGATCTCAAATCCCATTTTAAAATATGGATAAAAAGACAGTTAAAAATTCACAGGTTCAGATGATAGAACTGGTACTTCCAAATGACACCAATGTTCTGGGTAATCTTCTTGGCGGAAGACTAATGCACTGGATAGATATTTCCGCAGCACTGGCAGCTGCAAGGCATTGCAATAATATTGCAGTAACAGCGGCAGTTGATAATTTGAATTTTCATTTACCTGTCCATCTCGGGAATATTGTAAGATTAAAAGCTTCTGTTAACAGAGCATTCAGAACATCTATGGAAGTCGGCGTAAGAGTAGAAATAGAAGATATTACAACGGGAAAAATTTCACATTCTAACAGCGCTTATCTTACATTCGTCAGTATTGACAGCGTAACAAAAAAAAATATTCCTGTACCTCAGATCTATCCTGAAACAGATGAAGAAAAAAGAAGATACGATCAGGCATTGAAAAGAAGAGAACAGAGATTATCTGAAGCCCACGGAATAATTCAAGAATAATTTAATTCCACACTATCCGCATAAATGAATAACATTGAATTAATTTGTACAAACCTTTCAAAATCATTCTCGGGTAAAACAATTTTTAAAAATCTCAGTTTAAAATTAACAAATAAAAATTCAATTACAGTAACAGGCAATAACGGGTCGGGAAAGTCAACTTTTTTAAAAGTTCTGGCAAATGTCATTAGACCTTCGTCAGGTAATGTTGTTATTAATGAGAACAATAATCTGTTTCCGAAAGAAAAATGGTTCCTGAAAACAGGCTTGCTTTCTCCTTATCTTAATTTATATGATGAGCTGACAGGTTTCGAAAATCTTGTATTTTTTTTCAGGTTAAAAACTTTTATTTCAGACGAAAAACAGATAACTGGAAAAGTAAATTCACTGCTTACTGAAGTGAACTTATATAACAAGAGAAATGAGACAGTGAAAAACTATTCATCCGGTATGAAGCAAAGATTAAAACTTGCATTTGCGATATTGAACGAACCGGAAATTCTGTTTATGGATGAACCGAGATCTAATCTTGATAAATACGGGATTGATATTATGATAAGTATTGCAGAGCGTCAGAAGGAAAATGGTATTTTAATAATTGCAACCAATGATGAAGAGGATAAACTGATCTGCAGTGATTTAATTAATATTGAAGATTATAAATAATGTCAAATAACTTTCAGTCATCCATTCTGATTTTCAAAAAAGATATAATGTCAGAATTAAGGACGAGATATGTTGTTAATTCGCTTTTAATGTTCGTGCTCGTTACAATTTCCATTATCCGATTTGCACTCGGTGACGAAAAAACTGACAGTGAAATTTTAACAGGACTTTTGTGGATATCAATTTTCTTTTCATCTTCACAGGGACTTTCGAGGACATTCATTAAAGAAGAAGAAAAAGAAACTTCGCTTGCCATAAAACTATCCACTGATTCCATTAATGTTCTTACAGGTAAACTTCTGTTTAATCTTGTACTTACATTTATACTTAACATTCTCATCGTGATCCTTTTTGTAATAATTACCGACTACAGGATCGTGAACTTTACCGGATTCCTGATTACAATTATTATTGGAAACATCGGACTGGTATCAGCATCAACTATCATTGCGGCAATTATTTCCAAAGCAAATACAAAAGGAACATTGTTTCCCGTACTTTCATTTCCGATACTTTTGCCTCTTCTGTTAACTGTAATAAACTCCACTAAGCTGGCAAGTCTGGGAGACAGCACGGATAAACTTTATCCGGAGATACTTATTTTGATATCATATACGGTAGTAGTTACTGTTTCTTCATATATGCTTTTCAGATTTGTCTGGGAAGATTAAAAAAAAGATTCGAATTGTGCTTATGAATTTTCTAAATGAAATATTTAGAGTAAATTGTTTAAAACTAATTAAAATAAATTTTTCAGTGATTCCTAAATGAGAGTACTTACATTAATATTATTTTTTATTCTGATGATTTCAGGATGTACGAAAGTTGAAGATAAAAAATCTGCAGATGAGAAAGAACTTTCCGGAAAAGAGATTCCGGGAAATCAAAATTCACAGTCAAATACACAGTCAAATGTAAATTCTCAGAAAGAAAGCAGCTCCGGTATGAATTCTGATTATTCAAAAGGAAATAATTCAGGAAATTCGACTTCGGAAAATACCAGAGATGAAAAAGCAGAGGAAATGGAAAAGATAGCAAATGCAGTGCTGACAGATTACAAAGCAGGCAATTTTGCCGACAACAAAGAAACAGTAATTACAACTTTAATGGAAGCAGCTAATTATCTTATGTTTCAATCGACTCTGCCGCCAAAGCAGAAATACAAACCTGCGTTAAATTATTATAATAAAATTCTTGAGATCGATCCGAAGAATGAAGAGGCATTAGCAAACAAGAAACAAATTGAAGAAATTTATGAAAGCATGGGAATGCCTGTACCTAAATAAATCGCAATGAAATATTTACAAGATTTTTTTTTTAATAATATAAGTATATATGAACTCAATATTCAAAATTTTAATTTTTATTCTGATATCTTTAGTGATAATATTCGGAATTGTTTTTCCGATTCCTTTTATTCCTGCTCTTGGAGATAAAGCAAGAGTTTTATATTTCCATGTTCCTATGTCTTGGATCTCCGTGCTTGCGTTCTTTATGTCAATGTGGTATTCGATTAGATATTTAAGAACACGCGAATCTGATTATGACATAAAGTCATATTCATGCGCTCAGCTTGGTTTCCTGTTCTGCATACTTGCGACGGCAACCGGGTCTCTTTGGGCTAAATTCAACTGGGGTTCATTCTGGAACTGGGACCCAAGACAAACATCCATATTTATTTTATTAATGATCTACGGAGCGTATTTTGCTTTGCGGTCGGCTATTGACTCTGAGGAGCAGCGTGCGAAATTATCTTCTGTTTATTCCATACTTGCAGCAGTCACTGTTCCGTTCTTTGTTTTCATAATGCCGAGAATTGTTGAGAGTCTTCATCCGGATCCTATTATTAATTCACAGGGAAAGATCAGTATGGACAGAGGAATGTTTATAATCTTTATGACCTCTCTTACAGGATTTACAATGCTGTATATCTGGATATTAAATATAAAGATCAGAATTGAAAGACTTCAAATTAAAAAAACTGAAAGGATAGCTGAATAATGACTTCACTTTATGATTTCCTAGAAACAAATTCTATGTATGTTGTTTTATTTATTGTGCTTATTATCTGGATAGGTATTTACGGATACATCTGGAGTCTTGACAAAAAGGTAAAAAAACTAGAGACCGAAAATTAAGAAAGAATCCGGTAGTAAACTGGAAATTTCAAGCTGACTTTAAGATTTGTTTTTTAATAAATCTCTTTAGATTCATTTTCAATATTCTCTGCCATTCACAAAATCCACAAACTCAAGCATAGCTTCTTTTACCTTACTGTCTTTGAAATCTTTAATTGAGTTCTTTGCAAGATCTGAATACTCATTAGCTTTCCTGATAGAATATTCTATACCGCCGTTTTGCTTCACAAATTCATATACTTCATCAAATTTTTTTGTCCTGTCGCTTTTAATAAGCTTCATAATTTCATTTGATCTTTTTTTAGGAGCATTTTTGAGGGAAATGATCAAAGGCAGTGTAAATTTTTTTTCTTTCAGATCATTTCCGGTTGATTTCCCTAGAAGTTTTTTTCTTCCTGTGTAATCAAGAATATCATCCCTTAACTGAAATGATATTCCAAGATTCTCACCGAATACTCCAAGTTTTTCCACATCTGATTTATCTTTAGCTGTGCTTAAAGCCCCGAGTTTACAACAGGTTTTAATCAGAGAAGCTGTCTTATCGGAGATAACTTTAAAATAAGTTTCTTCGGTAGCGTCAAAGTTCCTTGCTTTCTGAATCTGCAAAAGCTCGCCTTCACTCATTCTTCTTACTGCCTCGGAAGTTAACTGCAAAAATTCATATTCATTATTATCCAGTGAAAGCAGTAATCCTTTCGATAAAAGATAATCACCAATTAAAACAGCCGCTTTGTTTTTCCAGACAGCATTTATAGAAGCGATTCCCCTTCTTGTTTTTGCATCATCGACTACATCATCATGAATTAACGTTGCAGTATGCAGAAGCTCAACTAAATTAGCAGCAATATACGTTCTGCTGTTTACATTTCCGCACAGCTTTGCCGAAAGCATTACCAATATAGGACGGATCTTTTTACCTTTCTGCTTCAATACATATTTGGTGATCAGATCAATCAGCGCAACCTTTGATTTAAGAACATCTGAAAATTGCCTCTCAAATTCTTTTAGTTCATCTGAAACAGGACCGGAAATATTATTTAAATTCAAAATCTGATTAAAAAATTATTTTAATTTATAAGTTATGAGTAATTCAGGCTGAAATGTCAGCATCTATTCTCTTTTGTGAAAATCTGCAAATAATAATACTGATCTCATAAAGAATCAGCAAAGGCACAGCAAGCAAAAGCTGACTTGTTATATCAGGACTTGGAGTTAATATTCCTGCTGCCAAGAGTATGAGGATAACTGCATGTTTTCTGTATTTTCTCATAAACTGCGGTTTTAAAATTCCAATTTTTGATAGAAAAAATGAAAGCATTGGAAGTTCAAAGACCAAACCTGCAGCAAGCATAGTTGAAATTATAAAACTGAAATATTCATCTATTGCTATATTATTATCAATTATCGATGAGCCGAATGTTGAGAAAAAAGACAATGAAGTTGGAAGCAAAACAAAATAAGCAAATACAACTCCGGACATGAAACAGAATGTTGAAAAAAATACAATTGATGAAATATATTTTTTTTCATTTGATTTCAGCGCAGGCTCAATGAATTTCCAGAACTGGTACAATAAATTCGGAAAGCTGATCAAGGCTCCTCCGAAAATTATTACTTCCATATACAAAGAGAACTGTCCGAATGGTTTTATATTCTGAAGCTTGAGCGGAGGAATTGTTTTTGTAGCAGGAAGCAAGAGTATATCATCCATTATCAGGTTTATAAAAAAAGCAGCAATAATACCTCCAATAATAATTCCGACAGCTGATTTTATTATTCTCCATCTTAACTCTTCCAGGTGATCCAGAAATGTCATTTCATTTTCATCAATCGAATCATTTAAATCGCTGTTGTAATCCGGATCTGTGATCATAAATTCAAAACAGAAAGTTTTATCCTATTTTTAAATCATCATAAAGTTTAAACCTTGAAGTAAGGATCTTAACTTCTTCACTCACATCTTTTTTTACTTTATCATCTTTTGGACTGGAGATTACACGGTTGATCATTTCTGCAATAATTTCCATATCAGATTCGACCATACCTCTTGTAGTAAGTGCAGGAGTTCCTATCCTTATTCCGCTTGTTATTAGAGGGCTTTTATCATCGAATGGAACTGCATTTTTATTACAAGTGATTCCGATTTCATCAAGAGCTTCTTCGGCAGCTTTTCCGGAAATATTTTTATTTCTCAGATCGATAAGCATAAGATGATTATCAGTACCTCCGGAAATCACCTTGAAATCAAGCGACATAAGTTTCTTTGAAAATGCCTGAGCGTTTTTAATTACCTGTTTTGCATAATCAAGAAAACTGTCTTCGAGAACTTCCTTAAATGAAACTGCTTTAGCTGCAATAACATGCATTAGCGGCCCGCCCTGAATTCCGGGCATTACCATTGAATCAAGTAACTCACTCATCATCTTTGTCCTTCCGGATTTTGGGGCGGTTTTTCCGAACGGATTTTCAAAATCCTTTCCCATCATTATCATTCCGCCTCTTGGTCCTCTTAATGTTTTATGAGTTGTCGTAGTTATTACGTGGCAATATGGAACAGGATCATTCAATAATTTTTTTGCTATTAGTCCTGCAGGATGAGCAATATCAGCCCAGAGAAATGCTCCGACTTTATCTGCTATTTCCCTGAATTTTTTATAATCAATATTTCGTGAATATGCACTTGCTCCGACGGTGATCATTTTTGGTTTTTCTTTTAATACCACCTGTTCTATTAAATCATAGTCAAGCAATTCAGTTTCAGGATTTATTCCGTATTGTGTGAAATTATAAAACTGACCTGAAAAATTAACCGGTGATCCGTGTGTGAGATGTCCTCCGTGAGAAAGATCCATTCCCATTAATTTATCACCCGGTTTTACAAATGTAAAATAAACAGCCATGTTTGCCTGACTGCCGGAATGAGGCTGAACATTTACATACTCAGCTCCGAAAATTTGCTTTGCTCTGTCTCTGGCAAGATTTTCAGCAACATCTACAAACTCGCAGCCGCCGTAATATCTTTTCCCCGGGTAACCTTCAGCATATTTATTAGTCAGTGTCGATCCAAGTGCCTGTATAACAGCATTTGACACAAAATTTTCCGAAGCGATTAATTCAAGTTTTTCTGACTGTCTTCCTGTTTCATTTTTTATTGTTTCGAAAATTTCAGGATCGTATTCTTTTAGATTATGATTGATCGTGTACATTTGATTAGTTAATTGTTCAAAAAATTATTTTTAAAAATTATTAATTTATAAAATAAAACTTCATTTTACATTAATTAAAAATTACTTGTCTTCATCCCTGGGTCTTATGAACCAGAGTTCACCGAAATTGACTGCCAAAGTAAAATTCAAAAACTCATCTTTTATTAAACCCGGTTCGTTCTTTCCTTTTACCGAATAATTAAATCCAAAATCAAATGAATTGTATGTGCTGATCGGAATATTTACGCCTGCTCTTATACCAAATCCTGTAACATCCTGATCTGCCACTCTGTAATAGAATTTTTCATAAAATCCGCCGAATCTGTAACTCATACTTCCGAAGAATGAAAAATTATCCGGGTTCGGTCTTATTTCCATTCCCAGACCCGCTCTGTATCCTGATGTAAAATTAGGGTTGCTCATATTAAAAGAACTGTATCTGCTCCAATCCTGTATCAACAAATCAGCGCTTACAAGATATTTTTTGCCGAATAGATTGGAAATTCCGATACTGTAAGAATAAGGAATTATTGTTTCACCCTGATTTAAAGTAACAGTATCTATATTTGCTGAAGTTCTGTAAATTCCTATCTGATCAGATGATAAATTTGCTCCTGACTGATATGCTATTCCTAAGGAAAGATCTCTTATGGCAAAATTATTAAGAAGTTTCCCGATCTCAAATATAGCCCCCGCTTTAAATATTGATCCCTCTAAAGAATTTTCACTTCTTAAAACAGAATTTGTATAAGAAGCATTATTAAAATTTATATAATTTATTCTTTCGATAGTACCAAATGCATAATCATATTCGACTCCAATGCTTATTTTTCTGATAATATTGTAACACATACCGACATTTAATCTTGATAAACCTCCGTTTCCTGAATAAGTCTGGGTAAAATCCTGACCTCCAGCGTTGCCATCAACAAGTACTTTATAGTTTACAAGTGAATATGGATTAAATCCGATTGACAAACCCCATCCTCTGACCTGATCAAAAGGAATTCCCAGATTCAGACCAAGTACGTTTCCGTCTGAAACATTATTCACGGAATTTCCGCTTGATGATCTTAAAAAACCGTAATTGAAGTTTGTGGATATTATTGTATTTTTTAATTTTGTAAGAGCTGCAGGATTAAATGTATTTACATAATTACCAAACAGCGAAGTACCCATAATTCCCATTGAATAAGTCCTTGTGCTGCTGTAATAATTTACATCACCAATTCCGAAAATAGAATAAGGTGATCCTCCGGTAAATTCATTTTGCTGAGAATAGCTTTTTCCGGAGAAAATTAATACAAGAAAAATTATAATCAGAGCGAATTTCATTTTCATTATTGATACCTTAATGTATAAGTTATTTTTAATCTTGGCCTTTTTGACGGATCTGTATAAGATGGCGAGTAAAAAGCAAAATAATTCAGATTCTGAATTTCAGATGCATTCTTCATAGTAATCCCTAAATTAGGCATTAATCCGCTGTCCCATCTCTGGAAAACACTGTTCAAAGAAACCGAATAAACTATTGTGTCAAGCAAAAATGCATTTGTAAAAATACTGTCTTTTTTTAACACACTGTCTGTTACCATTCCAATTACAACAGTTTTATTTGAACTTGCTGAATAATATGAATTAGCATTATCAAGAGTAAACTGAAGCGTGGCATTATTGATTGTTACATTTGGCGGAAGCTTTGACAGATCAAAATTTAGAATATTCCTGTATGCAATTCCGTTTTGAAGAAGGAATCTGTCTTGCGGTATGATTATCGGAGCAGCATTTGAAAGAGTAACTCCTAAGGATGCAATAAGCTTAATAGTATCTGTAACACCATTTTTAGTGACTATAGCAGTAACAGTAGGAACATAACTGACATTATCATTGAATACAAAAAATCCTTTTATTGTTGTGGAGCTCAAACCCGGTAAAAATGCCATACCGTAATTTTCCACAGGATATGTGGTATCAGCTGCATATTCAAACCAGTCCTTTACAAAAGCAGGATCCAGATCAACATTTATGGATGAAGAGTCCTGCACTACTGAACTGAAACTTCCGACTGTTGCAATTCCAAAATCTGATGCTGACACTGAATCATAAGTAATGGTATTGTAATTAAGATTGCTGACTACTCTGTGAACACTGAAATCAGTTAATCCCTGTTTATCCTGAAAAGAATAATCACCGTATCTGAGATTCAGCACTGCAGAGATCACATTTGCACTGTCATAATCAGAAGGAAGACTGTAAAATTTCAACAAAGCTTTTGAACTGTAATTCTGATAATTTCCGATCATTAAATTTGTAGCAAGTACAGTATTAATGTAATATTCGTAATTATTGCTTGTAATAGTCATTGAGTCAGTTTCAGAATCAAGAAATCTTACTCCTGTTGTATCAGTTGCGGGTATATAATTTATTCCGACATCATTTGGATTATTTTCACATCCCTGAAAAGATAAAATTACAGCTGCAGTAAATGAAATTATAATTGCAGATATTTTTTTTATGATATTGATCTGTTTTACTGTTTTTATTGAACTTTTCAATTATTTCTTAAAATTCTGTTAAAAAATTTTACTGCTTAATAAATTTTTTGCTTATGATTTCCGATGCTTCAAAAAGATTTTCTGCAATATAATCAATGAAAATTTTTTCTTCTTTACATTTTTTGTAAGTATCTTCTCCGTATCCGGTTTTGACAAGTACTCTCCTCAGTCCCGCATTTTCAGCGCATTTCATATCCGTGTAACTGTCTCCGATAAAATATGATTCCTGTAAGTCAATATTGAATTTTGCAGCAGCTTTGAGTATCAATCCCGTACCGGGCTTTCTGTCAGGACTTTCTTTTTTATATTTTTCAATTATTCCGTCAGAGAGATACGGTGAATAAAATATATCATCAATAAGTTCATTTCCGTTTTCTCTAAGGATTTTTCTAATGCAGGTATGAATTTTATCAAGATCTTCCTCCGTCAGAAATCCTCTGGCAATACCTGACTGATTCGTTATTACAATATTTAAATAGCCTGAATTTTTAAAATTCCGGAGTGCATTAACTGTATTTGGAATAATCCTGATGTCTTCCGTATTTATTAAATAATTTACTTCCTCATTTATAGTACCGTCCCTGTCCAGAAATATTGCTTTGTTCATTCACTGAAATCCAATAAAGATTTATCTTTTAGAAGATGCAACGTCTTTGTATAATTTCATATACTTAAGAGCCGAAACTTTCCACGAGAAATCAAGCGACATTCCTTCCCTTACCAGTTTATACCATTTATTCTTATCCTTAAATAATTCCAGTGCTGATTTAATGGTCTTCATCAGATCATTCTGATCATATTTGTCAAATAAAAATCCGTTACCCTTTGGTTTTCTGTAATCAATAATTGTATCTGCAAGTCCTCCTGTATTTCTTACTATCGGAACAGTTCCGTATCTGAGACTGTACATTTGATTTAATCCGCAAGGCTCATACTTTGATGGCATTAAAAACATATCTGATGCAGCTTCAATATAATGTGCTAACTCTTCATCAAACCCGATATGAACAGCAAGTTTATTCTTATATTTCTTTTCAGCTTTCTTTAAAAATTTCTGATATTTTTCCTCTCCTGTCCCGAGTATTATCATCTGCACATTCTCTTTCATCAGCATTGGCATGATCTTTTCTATCAGATCAAAGCCTTTCTGATCAACAAGTCTGCTAATTACTCCGATCAATGGTATATCTTCATTGAATTCGATTTTGTACTTGCTTAACAGCTCTCTTTTATTTTCATATTTGAGAGGAACTTCCTGATGTGTATATCTGAAAGGGATCAGCTTATCCACATTCGGATTCCAAATTGAATAATCAATTCCGTTAAGAATACCAACCATATCTTTTTTTCTTGCATTCAATACATCTTCAAGTCCACAGCCGTATTCTTTATCAGTTCTTATCTCTTCTGAATATTTCTGGCTTACTGTACTGATCTTATCAGCATAATTCAGTCCGGTTTTCAGATAACTGAACTTTCCGAAATGAAGTCCGCCTTTTTCCGTGAATACAGAATCCGGCATTTTGGTTTTTTCAAAAGTTGTTTTCGGAAAATTTCCCTGATATGCAAGATTATGAATGGTGAATACTGTCTTTATATCTGAAATATATGGATTATTCTTATATAAAGTTTTGATCATTGCGGGTATTAACCCTGTCTGCCAGTCATTACAATGAATAACATCCGGTTTCCATTGCAGAATTTCCAGTATTTCTATAACTGCTGTGCAAAAGAATAAATATCTTTCATCATTATTCGGAAAATCTCTTTTGGTTTTGGAATTCTGATATATTCCTTTGTTTTTGAAATAATCATTACTTTCCAAAAGATACATTTGAGCCTTGGTATTTTTTCCGTGTATAAAAGAAGATTTTATACTGAATTTTGTATCTTTCCCGTTAACTTTAATTTTAAGCTCTTTTAAACGCTTAATTTCATGGATCTGCAAACGACGTTCATCGAGCTGTCCGTATTTCGGACTTATAATCCTAACGTCATTACCTAATGAATTTAAAGCTTGCGGAAGGGAGTTGGAAACATCAGCCAAGCCACCTGTTTTTGAATAAGGGAAAACTTCACTGGTTACGAAAAGTACATTAAAGCCTTTAGCCATTAAAGAATTGTTTTATGCAAAATTACTTATTATGTCTATGATTAGCAATGTAATTTAAACTCTATTCATCAGTTTTAAGACTGTTGTCAGGTATTTCAATTCAATTTTAAAAATTAAATTTATAATTATCCTGCACATTTGTTCAATATTCAAATAACTCAGATTACTGGTTTTGATTTAAACTTAAATGTCAGCAAAATTATAAAAATTTATCCGAAAAATATATTTTTCCATTAACAACAAATAATAATTTGACTAAATTGTACTCACATTAAAATTTTAACTCCTAAAACTTGCACTTAAATAAAACAGCAAAAACATCCTTATTTATTTTAATAGTCGGCGCAATATTCTGGCTTGGTGCAATAAATGTAAGATTCTTCATTGGAAATCAGCTTTTGAATTATGATGAATTTAATTTCAGAACTTCAATTCCACCGGATGAGGAAAATCAGATCTTCAAAATGGTAGCTGATGCTTCAATGCTTATAATGGTATTTTATCCGATCGTTCTTATATCAGCAATAATTTTTATGAAAAGCTGCGGGATAAATCTCAGAGAAAATCCATGGCTCCTTATGAGTGCTATTCTTTTCTTTGTATTTGTGCCGGTTGAGTTTTATACTTCCTATCTGGATCTGAAATTTATTCTCCTTTTTAATCAAAGGCCGGAAAATCATGACAGACTGCTGGAGTTATTCGGTGAACGGATCGGATTTTTAAGAGGTGTTCCATGGATAGCTGTAATGTGCTATTATACAATTATCTGGATGTCTGTATTCAAACCGCTTAAAAAGACGCTGTCAGAGCTGGAAGAAGAAGAAGTAAAACTTCAGGATGTTCACGGATATAAATATATTTTTCATGAAGATGATGACCTGATAATTAATGTAAACAGTGAATCTAAATAATATTTACTCCATATTATTACCGCATATTTTGAATTTTAAAAATAATTTTTTCTTACCTGTAAAATCAATTTGGCAAAATTAATCAAAAAATCTCCAAAATCTGTTACTGATGAGAAAAAGGAAATTCTTATTCAGGAACTTATAGAAGTTCTCGATAAACTAGGTTATTCTGTAAGAGTTGAAAAAGGAGTTTTTAAAGGCGGATTTTGTCTGCTAAGAGAGCAAAAGATTTTTTTATTGAATAAAAATCTTGAACAGGATAAAAAGATCGGCATTCTTGTAAGAAATATTGCCGAAGCCGGCGCTGATGAACTTTACTTAAAACCTAATATCAGAGAACTGGTTGACAGAGAAACAGGAAATGAAAAATTATTGTGAATTTTTAAATAAATAATTCTGATGAAAGTTATTATACTCGGCTCGGGAACATCTCAGGGCGTTCCGGTGATCGGCTGCAATTGTGAAACCTGCATTTCCTCAAATCCAAAGGATAAGAGACTGAGAACTTCTGCTTACATAGAAGTAGACGGACTGAAATTGCTTATTGACACATCAATTGATTTCAGACAGCAAATGCTTAAGAATAAGATCAGTGATGTCGATGCAGTGCTTTATACTCACCATCATGTCGATCATATTAACGGGATGGATGATCTTCGCCAGATAACTCAGAAGCATGATAAATTCATTGATCTTTATGGAAATCAGACAACTGTAGATGAAATGAAAATTTCTTTTCGCTATGTTTTTGATGAAGAACTTATAAAATATAAATCCGTTCCGCTGGTTAAATTCCATGTTATTAAAAATAAAATATTCAAGATCAAGGACACAGAGATCATTCCTATCGAATGTTTGCACGGAAATTTAAAAATATTCGGGTTTAGAATTAAGAATTTTGCATATATCACGGATTGCAGTTCGATATCTGATGAAGAAGCAAAAAAACTTACAGGTTTGAAAGTTCTTGTACTGAATGCATTAAGGATCAGGCCGCATCCTACACATCTTAATCTGCAGGAAGCCATTGAGATATCAAAAAAAGCAAAACCTAAAAAAACCTACTTCACACATCTGACTCATGATATTTTGCATGAAAAGATAAATTCAACTCTGCCGAAAGGAATTGAACTTGCATACGACAACCTTGAATTTAATATTTAGTACATTACAATGAAAAATACTCTGTTAAAAGCTGCAACCGAAGCAGGAAAAATATTAGAAAGTAATTTCGGTGGCAGTTTTAAGATCTCAAGCAAGGATGTTGTATCTAATCTTGTAACGGAAATTGATAAAATGTCAGAAGATAAGATCATAGAAATTATAAAAGCAGATTTCCCTTCGCATGACATAATATCCGAAGAAGCCGGTTCAATTTTTCAGGAATCTGAATTTAAATGGATCATAGATCCGATTGACGGAACTGTAAATTATGCTCATTCAATCCCTCTGACCTGTGTTTCCATTGCATTAGAAAAGAATGGTAATGTTATCATGGGAGTTGTTTTTAATCCCATCTCAAATGAATTTTTCTTTTCTGAAAAAGGAAAAGGTTCATCTCTTAATGAGGAAAAAATATCAGTTTCAAAAACAGATGATGTGAACAGATCTTTACTGGTTACCGGTTTTCCTTATGACTCAAGCAGTTACAAGCCTGATCCTGTGACAATATTTAAAAAATTTATGATGCGGGATATTCCCATTAGAAGACTCGGATCTGCTGCATTGGATCTTTGCTGGACTGCCTGCGGAAGGTTTGAAGGATTCTGGGAATATAATCTGAATGCCTGGGATGTGGCAGCGGGATTTTTAATTCTGGAAGAAGCCGGAGGGAAAGTTACAAATTTCAAAGGTGAGAAATATTCCATTTACGGAAAACAAATACTTGCTACGAACAGCCTTGTTCATGATCAGATGCTGGAAATTATCAATGGTGATTAAACTCATTTGAATCAAAAAAAAAGCAGGATCCATTTCTGATTCCTGCTCTTAAATTTTATATATCTATATTACTTACTCTAAAGAAGTATCTATATCACATGAAAATTTCAGATCTTTCTGAGGTGCGTCAGGATCATTTGTAAAAACAACTATATGTTTTTCCTGATGTCCTTCTCTTCCCTGTGTATTAAATGTAACTTTTATCTCACCGCTTTCACCTTTTGCATATTCATTTTTTCCGCCTGTAGTTGCACCTGTACAGCCGCATGCTGGCTGAACTTTTTCAATGATCAAAGGAGATTTTCCTTTGTTGGTGAATTTGAATGAATACTCCAGTTGAGGTCCCTGAGGAACTTTACCAAAGTCATGTGACTCTTCTTCTAATACTAATTTTGCTGAACTTATAGAAGCTGAGATCTTTGAATTATTTGCCAGTAAAAACATTATTGCTGAAATCGCAAGTATTCCAATAATAAAAAATCCTGTTTTTGCTGTTTTTGTCTGAATGAAATTACTCATTGTTGAGTCTCCTTATTTAAATTATTTGTTAAATTTGATTTTATAAAAATTATTATTGAACCGGTTAAAAGGAATATATCTTCTATTATTCTCATCAAAATATCACTTTTTTCACTCTTTGTTTCCAGAGAAAAACATCCACAACTGATATCAAGTCCTCTTGCATATGCCTGTGTTAAAGATATAAGAAAAATTATTAATAAAAAAGAGATTATGAATGAACTTCCTCTCTTAAAAATCCCGAAAATAAGGAATATTCCTGCAATTATTTCCATATAGGGTATAATTATTGCAAAAATGTTTATAAACATGTCCGGAAGGAATTTATAATTATAAATAGCTCTTGCAAAAGCTTCCTGATTCATAACCTTATCTAATGATGCAAATACAAAAAATCCGCCTACAATCAGCCTTATTACAATTAAAAAATATTTATTTGATAGAAAATTCATTTGATTTAAATTGATTTTATTTTTCAGTGGGGTAACCTTTATTTTTCCAGTCTTTATATCCGCCAAGATAAATTTTCACATAATCATATCCGGCTTTTGCAATTTCATATCCGTTATCAATGCTGATTTCGCAGGAATCACTTCCGCAGTATGAAACAATAAGCTGATCTTTCTTCACGTCCTTCAGTATTTCAATCTTTTCTTCCTTTGTTTTATCCTTGAAAACTTTATAATCTAAATTTATTGCACCTTTTATGTGCCCTGCGGTAAATTCTTCCGGCAATCTTCCGTCAATAAAAACCGCACCATCATCAAATAACTGTTTCGCTGTCTCTGCTGAAATATTCACCGGCTGATAAAACCCGTCCTTGTTTAATTTACCTTTTTGTTTAAGATCAACTGAATTTATCTTAGCAGTGTCTATGGCTTTTCTGTCTGCATAATCCCCTGAAAGCGGAATTCCTTTAGAACTAAGTGCATTTGCAATTAAACCTGTTACTGTACTTAAAACCAGGATAATTAATATTTCTTTAATTGTTTTATTCATTTTCAAATATAAATTTTTTATATCTCAAACAAATTTTGTTCAGATTTATTTCTTTTCTTAGGAATAATTCCAAGGTGCATATAAGCCAGATCAGTAGCTTCACGGCCTTTAGGAGTTCGTTTGATGAAACCTTCGATCATAAGAAAAGGTTCATACACATCTTCTATTGTTCCCGGATCTTCTCCGATAGAAGCAGCGATAGTTGACAATCCCACCGGTCCGCCGTTATACTTCACAATAATTGTTTCCAGTATTTTTTTATCCATTTTATCCAGTCCGTATTCATCTACTTCAAGGGAAGACAATGCATAGTCTGCAATTTCTTTATCAATTGTTCCGTCACTTTTGACAATAGCGAAATCACGTGTCCGTCTCTGAAGTCTGTTGGCTATTCTCGGAGTCGCTCTGCTGCGTTTTGCAACTTCTCTTGCTCCGTCCTCTGAAATTTTAATATTCATTATTTTCGAAGAACGTTTTACAATTTCAATTAAATTTTCTGTTCCGTAATAATCCAGTCTGCAGTTAATTCCGAATCTGTCAAGCATTGGTGATGAAAGCAAACCCTGCCTTGTAGTTGCGCCGATCAGTGTGAATTTTTCCAGTTTTATGGGAATGCTTCTTGCCGCCGGTCCCTGATCGATCATAATATCCAGTTTGTATTCCTCCATTGCTGAATACAAAAATTCTTCCACTACTTTCGGTATTCTGTGTATCTCATCGATAAAAAGTATTTCATTTGTCTTTAACTTGGTCAGCATCCCGGCAAGATCACCCGGTTTTTCAATTATAGGACCGGAAGTGGTTATAATATTCGTGTTAAGTTCATTTGCAATAATATTTGCCAGTGTCGTTTTTCCAAGTCCGGGAGGTCCGGTAAATAATATGTGATCTATAGATTCTTTTAAGATCTTGGCGCTTTCTATGAAAACGGATAAATTTTCTTTTACTTTGTCCTGACCTATGAATTCACTGAATTTTTTCGGACGGATGAGAGATGTAAAATCATTTTCAAAAACTTCATCATCTTCTGTCATCGCTGACGTATTTACCTTATTAATATTAACTGTGCTTTTCATTAAACAAAAATAATGTTAATTTTGAATACTTACAATTTTAATTTTATTTAATTTTGTTTAATTAACATAGTTGACCGCTTAAAGCAATTAAATGAATAATTCACCACAGATTCACTGATTTTTTTTGTTAAAAATAATTGTTTTTAAAATCTGTGAATCTGTGGTAAGAATTACATAAATATTTAGGACGGTCAACTTGTGTAAATAAATAAAGAATAATTTAATCTGAATACAAATGGCAAAAGAATCTTTAATGGTAAAGCAAATCGAGTTCATTGTTGTTTCCCGCAGAATTAAACTACTTGGAATTACGATCTCTGTAGGACTTGTTGTAATTTATCTGGCCGGATTATTTGTTGCAAACAGTAATTTTAAGGAAAATTTCGAAATTGTTAATATTTCCACATTGCTTTTACTTGTGATGATTTTTTTTCTGACTTTTGCAATAAAAAAAATTATGCTGAGAAAAGTTAATCTTTCTAATTTCTCTTATACTTATTTTAATGCTCATGTAATTCCCTATGCAGTGCTTGATTTCGGAGCTCTGTTCTGCCTGACTACAAATCTATTTGTTAACGGGAATATTCTTTATGCTTCAATTGCAATCGTAATTTCACTTACAGGAATGTTAATGAATTTTCCTGATGAAGAGTATTTTGAGATTTTAAAAGAAAAATCTGATCTCAAATAAGATTTTATTAGCAAAAAGATCTTCAATTATTATAACATATACAGCCATCTGAAAAGCAGATACAAACTGAATCCGTCCTTGATTACTCCTTTCTTTATCATGTCTGTAATTTCTTCTCTTGAAAACCATTTAGCCTCAAGTATTTCATTTCCGTCAAGTTCCTTAGTAACCTGTTTTACGTTTTTTGCATAATAACAATGGAATATCTGACTGCTCGATCCGATCGACGGAAAATAATTCCCCAGATAGATAAGATCTTCTTTATTTACTTCGCAGCCGGCTTCCTCTTTTAATTCTTCCAGTACACAATCTGAATGATGAATTCCAGGCGGGATAGTTCCGGCAGGAGCTTCCCAGCTGTAATAATCATTTATATATCTGTAATTTTTTACAAGAATTACTTCTCCTTTATCATTCTCTGCAACGACACCTGTTCCGTTTCTGTGAAAACCGATTGCTTCAAATTCTATTACTGATTTATCAGGTAATTCGACTTTGTCGAGATCAATATCAATCCAGTTACCTGCAAAACCTTTCTTCGTGCTTAATACTTTCCAGAATTTTTCTTCAGACATACAGTTATTTTATTAAAAAGAAAGCCCGCTTTTGAAACGGGCTTTTGTTTTAAATGGTATCTTTTTAAATGCTGTTAGTTCTTTCCCGGTGCGGGAGCAGTATCAGATTTAACATCGGGATTAGAATCAGGTTTAGAATCAGATTTAGCATCAGGGTTTAATATTACTATTCCTGTTGCATCTAATTCATAAACTTTTTGCGGTCCTTTGATGCTTTCTGTTTTTACACTCGGGTTTGAAGATTCTTCATTATAATGCTTCGCATCATCTTCGGAGATCTCAGTAACTTTAAATTTTCCCACAACATAAGCACTTTGTCCGGCAATATCTTTTGGGAGGAAAAATTCATGACCTGTTTTGACTCTTGTTCCGGTTGTTCCGTCTGACATTATCATCCAGCATCCCATTGCCTGACAAACTTCAAGAACATTTCCCTGAACCATTACCACTTTATCATTATTTGCAGATGGATCCTTAATTAACTCTTCATAAGAAACCAGGGTCATTCCCGGATCATAACTTTTTCCGTATAAAACTCCAACGTCAGTTTTTACTCCGACCGGTTCCATTGATTTCTCCCCCTTGCTTTCAGATTTCATATCATCATGCTGAGCAAATGAAACTGAAGTAGTTATTGCAACTGCAATTAACAGCAATAAAAAACATTTAACTGATTTATACATTTTAATTTCCTTTCTATATTTTTTGAGTTTAAATTTGTTTATGCAATTTAATGAATATTGATGTTAACTGAAATCTAATTTTCTATCAAAGCTGAACTCTTTATCAATTGAGTCCAAAAAAATCTTAGTGTCACTTAAAAGTAAGAAAATTAGCAACATTCTAAATAAAAACTAAAAAGTAACATTATCCCCTTTTTAAAGTATTTCAAACATTTTTAAATTCAAATTTTTGTATAAATGACGAGTATTGTTGCAATAATGGCTAATTGTGGCAAGTTTCAAATTTGGGGGAATTTTGGAAATTTTATTTAAACAAATTTTTATAAACCTGTTTGTGCCACATCTTAAGGTGTGCCACATTTTAAAATGTGGCACGAGTAGTTTTTTGTTTTTTCATATAACCATTAATTTCCATATTTTTCAATACCCAATCAAAAATTAAGCTTTTACACAAATTAAATTCCACTGTTTCCATATACATTTTATGTTTTTGAATTTACTGTGTTTTTTAACATTTTCAAAATGTTTTAAAAACTTAACTCCTAAAATGCAAATTCCCGTCTAAGATTAAAAATGATTAAAATGATTAAAAATTATTTTGGTGATTTCTTTTTATACAAATTGAAAATGTTTTGAACTTAGTCATACAAAATTAGCTTATTGAAACAATTCTAAAAAACTCATGTAATACTCATCTAATAAATAATTCAGCTTTTCAAAACATTTTGGTAGTAAGTGAATCTCCTTTAATGAGTGTTTAAAAATTCTCCACGATCTCCTGTCCGAATTCCGAACATTTCACTTCCGTCGCACCAGCCATTTGTCTTGCAAAATCAAATGTTACCTTTTTACTTTCAATTGCTTTTCTCACACCTTTTTCTATCAAAGCTCCGGCTTCTTTCCAGCCCATATAATTCAGCATCATCATTCCGGATAAAATTATTGACGAAGGATTTACTTTGTCAAGTCCCGCGAATGTCGGTGCAGTTCCGTGAGTCGCTTCAAATATTGCATGACCGGTGATGTAATTTATATTCCCGCCCGGCGCAATTCCGATCCCGCCTACTTCCGCAGCGATAGCATCTGACAGATAATCTCCGTTGAGATTAGTTGTTGCGATAACGTCAAACTCTTCCGGATCGGTCAGAACTTTCTGCAATGCATTATCTGCTATCGCATCTTTAATAATCAACTTTCCGTCTGCAATAGCTTCTTTCAGTTCATTATCCGCAGCTTCTCTTCCTTTCAGACCAAATGTACTTTCCCATTTCATCATTGAATAAATTTTTTCCGGATATAGTTTTTCGGCAATTTCATAACACCAGTTTCTGAATGAACCGGATGTATATTTCATAATATTTCCTTTATGAACAATTGTAATGGATTTTCTGTTGTGCTCAAAAGCATACTTCAATGCCGCGATCATAAGCCGCTGTGAACCTATTCGCGATATTACTTTCAATCCGATTCCAACCTCTACTTCATTTGCCGGCGGAAGATTCTCTGCTTTCAAAGCTTCATTTGTTTTTTCCAGAGTTCCGAATCTGATCTTTGCAAATCTGTCCGGGAAATGCTGTTTAATAAATGCCATTAATAATTTATTCTCATCGGTTGTCGCCTGAAATTCAATTCCCGAATAAATGTCTTCGGTGTTTTCCCGGAAGATCACCATATCAACTTTCTCAGGTCTTCTCACAGGAGTTTCAATTCCTCCGTAATATTTCACAGGACGAAGGCAAACGTACAGATCCAGTTTTTGTCGCAGCGCAACATTGATCGAAGTGATACCTTTCCCGATTGGAGTTGTCAGCGGTCCTTTTATTCCGACAAGATATTTTTCAAAAGCTTTTAATGTTTCATCCGGAAGCCACTCCTCTGTCTTGTTATAAGCTTTTTCACCTGCAAAAACTTCCATCCATTCAATTTTTCTTTTACCTCCGTAAGCTTTTTCAACCGCAGAATCAAAAACATGTCTTCCCGCTTTCCATATATCACTGCCAATTCCGTCACCTTCTATATATGGAATCACCGGATTGTCCGGAACATTCAATTCTCCGTTATTTACTGTTATAATATTTCCCATTTCTCTGTTTAAATTTTAAAGGCATAATTTACTCATTCTTAAGTTCGGGTAAAATGGATTTAGAAGTCTGAACATTTAAAATGTTATCAGATTTTAATGAGAATAATTCAACTAATTCAGTTTAACTTTCAGCAAAACTTTCGAACTCGACATCTTTGATTCTCAGTGTCCGGATTTTGAAATAAATTAATTTAAGTCAGATTTATATAAAAGTTTCTTTAATGAAAAAACTTTCATAATTTATTGAAAACAACAACATACAAAATTTTACAGATGAGTGATATAAAAGACGAATCGCTTCTTCCAAAAAACAGAGTAGAATCATTATGTGACGGAATTTTTGCGATTGCTATGACGATTATCATACTGGAATTAAAAACTCCCGAAAGTCTTCCGTTTAATACATTAAATGAAGATCTTCCCAATACTCTGATTCAGCTTATTCCTTCAATCGAAGCATATATTTTAAGTTTCATTGTTCTCGGGATTTTCTGGCTGCGGCACCAGATCCAGTTCAAATATTTGAAATATGTTAACAGAAATATTCTTACAATTAACATATTTTTTTTAATGTTAATTGTCCTGGTTCCGTTTACTTCAGGACTGGTAATGAGATTTCATAATTCACGCATGGCTTTGAATATATACATTCTTAATCTTCTTCTGATATCATCGATGCTTTCAATTCAGGGATTTTATATGAAGTCTAACAGTAAGATCAGGTACGAGGAAGTTGATGATGAACTGATAAAGAAATTTTTGTTTTTAACCGGATTGCCTTTGATTATTTTTTCTTTATCTTTTTTAATGACCTTTGTGAATCTTCGAGCTGCATTTTTAATGATTTACCTATATCCGATTTTCTATATAATTTTCAGAATGTTTAAGAAAAAATATCTTTCTAATTCAAACTCTCCTGCTATTTCCGGAACCATTGAAATTCAAAAATCCGAACAGCCGGAGAATTAGCATGAGAACATTTTCGATGAATCTATAAACAATAATATGAAAACATTGATTTTCAAAACCTGCGCAAGGATATATATTTCAATATTCCTATTAAATTTCCCCAATCAGCTCCTATGGAAGAAACATCATAC
>DAIPYE010000001.1:53259-54315 GCA_036782915.1 Bacteroidota bacterium
TAAATTTTTCATCTGGTTTTGCGGCAGACAAAGGACCGGCGGAAACATACAGCCGGGTGAAAATTAACATTGCTTCAAGGAACGATATTATGCGGCTACAGCAGAATGACATTACCATTGAGCATTATACCGGTGATCTTAAAAGCGGTATAGAAGTCGTTATAAATCAGAATGAATTAAACCGGCTTAAATACTCAGGCATCGGATACGAAATTCTAATCCCTGATATGGATTCTTATTACCTGAATAGAGATGCTGCTTCAGTTCAGGAAATGCAGAAGAGTTATAATATTTTATCATCAGATAATGTAACCGGATTTTCCTTCGGCAGCATGGGAGGATTTTATACTTATAATGAAATTGTGCAGAAACTGGATTCTATGAGACTTCGGTATCCGAATTTAATTTCTGTTAAACAAAATATTGGAACTACTGTCGAAGCCAGGGTTATTTGGGCTGTTAAAATTTCTGATAATCCCGATGTAAATGAATCTGCAACCGAAGCTGCAATTTATTTCGACGCGCTTCATCACGCCCGCGAACCGGAATCAATGGCCTGTTCGATGTATTATATGTACTGGCTCCTTGAAAATTATGCAACTAATCCCGAAGCTGCTTATCTGATAAATAACCGTGAAATTTATTTTGTTCCGGTAGTCAATGCCGACGGATATGTATATAATCAGACAACAAATCCAAATGGCGGCGGCGGTTGGAGAAAAAACAGAAAGAATAGCGGTAGTTGTTTCGGAGTTGATCTGAACAGAAATTATAATTACGGCTGGGGATTTAACAGCGGCTCGAGCAGCGATCCTTGCTCGGAAACTTACAGAGGACCTTCCGCCGGTTCTGAACCTGAAACACAGGCGATAAAGAATTTTGTGCTGCAGATCCGTCCGAAGATATCTTTTACAATGCATTCTTATGCTGGCAGATATCTAAATCCATACGGATATAATGATACTGCAGTCAGCTATAATATCTACTCTGAATTTTCATCCGATTTTGCGGCTTCAAATAATTATACTTACGGCACTGTTTTCGAAATGCTAGCTT
>DAIPYE010000001.1:54344-62022 GCA_036782915.1 Bacteroidota bacterium
GCGGCAGCGATTTCTGGCCGTTACAAAATGAAATAATTCCCGTGGCAAGTGAAAATCTTTACGGCATGAAATATCTTACATGGGTCGGCGGAGCTTTTGCGGATTTTTTGAATTACAAAATTCAGGGAAACGGATATGTTCAAAAAAACGACACGCTGAATCTGCAGGTAACTTTGAAAAACAGAGGATTGTCAATGACTTCTAAAAATGTTACCGTAAACATTTCTTCAAATTTTCCCGGTATTACCGCTCTGAATTCTGCAGTGAATTATGACAGCATCGGAGCAAGACAATTCAAAGATAATGTATCTAATCCTTTCAGGTTTATAATACCTTCCACTGCTGTTTATATGGATGAAATGAAATTTATTGTCTCTGTGAAACAGGAAGGTATTCAAACATCTCTCGATACTATTCGAATTAATGTGGGAAAGACAAATATACTTTTTTCAGACAATGCAGAGAATGGAATTTCAAGATGGACCCGCGCCGGAACAGGTATTTTATGGGATACTACTTTCATTGATCCCATTGAAGCTTCAAAAAATTTTTCTGATTCAAGATTCGGAAATTCGAAGAACAGTTCTAATAATACTTTCACATTAATTGACACTATCGATCTGACCGGTACAAATAATCCGAGAATTGAATTCACTGCTAAATGGGCAGAAGAAGTGACATTTGATTATACACGAATACAGGTCAGTACAAATTTCGGTTCTACCTGGACCAATATTGCGGGCAGATATACAACTCTTATTTCAGGTCAGCCTTCTTACACTGCCATTAAACATTGGGTTTTTGAACAAATAAATTTAAATGCATACATTGGTCAGAAGATCAGAATAAGATTTAATCTTGTAACTGATGCCGGCGTACCCGGTGACGGATTTTATTTTGATAATTTCAGAGTTGTGAATTATAAGGATGTTGGAACGGGAATAGTTCAGACCGGAACTTCTCTTCCTTCTCAATATAAATTATATCAAAATTATCCGAATCCTTTTAATCCGGTTACCAAGATCAATTACGATATTCCAGTAGAGAAAAATTTCAATGCATCTGTGCTAATTAAAGTCTATGATATTCTGGGAAATGAAATTTCAACTTTAGTGAATGAAAAGCAAAATGCAGGAAGTTATTCTGTTGATTTCGACGGAAGCAATTATCCAAGTGGGGTTTATTATTATAATATTACATTGGGAAGTTTTACTGATACAAAAAAAATGATACTTTTAAAATAAAATTTTAATTTTGTCAAAGTTTATACCCGGAGAAAATTTTTCCGGGTTTTTTTATAAACTATTCAAAACTCCTTCGAAACATTTCTTCTTCATTAAATCATTAGTTTAATTTCTCCAGCATCTTCTTTGCATTCTCATTTCCGGGATCAAGCTGCAGAACTTTCGCATAATTTATTTTCGCATCTTCTTTATTACCTGTCATGAAATAAGCCTCACCGAGACTGTCAAAACAATTTGCAACTTCCGGAAACATTTCAGCATTCAGTCTGAAAATTGAAATTGCTGCATCAGGTATTTCATTCTGAAGGAACTGATAGCCGGTGTTGTTCAGCATTCCCGGACCCGGGATCCTGTAACCATTCTCATCTATGATCATCTTTATATTTTTCACAAAATATTCATTCCCTTCCTTTTCATAAGTTTTATAAAGAAATTGTCCGAGCGGAAGATTCGGTTTTTTATAATCACCTCTCTTGATAATATCGGTTATCTGAGGTTCGATATTTTCCGCCGCCTGATCATAATTTGATAAAATAATAACAGTATATCCTTTTCCCGGGAAAGACATATAAAGCGCATTTATTCCGGGAGCACCTCCGGCAATGACATTTTCTGCATCAGGATTTTTTTTACGATCATTGAGAGAAGCTGAAGGAGTTTCAATAAAATCACTGAACAGTATCATTTTAAATTTATCATCAAGAAGTTTATTATCATTCATCAGAGACTGATCCAGTTTCAAAAGATCTTCCGTAGTCGAATACATTCCGCCTGCAGGCGAGCCCTGAAGCCGAAGATCATTATTGTCACGCGCAGCGTTTTTAATATTCTTCAGATATCCTGTTGCTTTCAGCAGGTCCTTACTTTCCCAGTCTATGTAGCCTGAAGAGTTCATTCCCAATGGATCAAAAATTCTTTCCTTCATATTGTCAGAATAACTTTTGCCGGTAATTTTTTCTATGATGCCGCCGAGAATTACATAACCGGAATTTGAATAACGCTTTTCTGCTCCTGACTTGAATTCGGGTTCTTCCTTTGAAATAAATTTTACCAGTTCGGAAAGTTCCTTGTAATTTTCCTTATTCATTTGAAATTCAGGATCCATAATATAGTCACCGTAACCTGAAGTATGATCAAGCAGATTTTTTATCGTCACTTCTGATGCTGCAGGCTCAGGAAAGAAATTAAAATATTTCCCGAGTTCATCTGAGAGCTTAAGTTTATTTTCCTGCATAAGCTGAAGTATCATAATAGCAGTGAATTCCTTTCCGATCGAACCAATATTATACTTCGTATTATTTGTATTTAAAATATTTTTATCCTTATCCGCAAAACCATACGAATTTTCAAATTCTATTTTCCCGTCTTTTGCAACAAGGATCGTCCCGGAAAACAAATCTAGTTCTTTACAGTCTTCCATTAACGAGTTCACTTTTTCAGTAACATTATCTTTGTGTTGAAATTTCTTATCAGCAAAATTGATAATAAGCAGAGAAAGAATTATTGTCAGCGCTTTCATATTTTCGTAATTTTGAATTTTAGTTTGAGTTTATAAATTAGACGCAGGTAGAGAATAAAAGTCGCAGGAAGATTTACGATTTACGATTTTTGATTTTTGATCTATGGTCCTTTGAACTACGTCACGGAGTGATGACACTGACTCCAAGCGTCATGTTATTCTCAACTATGCTTAGATCGCCGGCATCTACAATATCATCTCCGTTAACATCAGTAGTCACGTAACCTGATAATGAACTTGCAGCATCGTTTTCCACAATGCTCAGATCTCCGGCATCTATAGTTCCGTCCTGATTTATATCACCGCTGAAGATTCCCCATTTACCACCGACATCAGACATATTACCGCCAAATGCATTCGAAACATCAGTTGTAAAATCATAATTAACGATTGAACCAAATGAATAATTCAGCGCTGCAGCGCTCCATGTCTGAATGGAGTTTCTGTGACGTATATCCAGATAATAATTTCCTGAACTGAGATCATATCCAAATTTCAGAGAAACTTTTAAATTTACAGAATCAACTGTATTCATTGAAGAGTCTATTATTTGATATGGTGAAGATGAGTTTCTCAGATAAGCTTTTATTGTATCTTTCATTCTTAGTTTATGAAGATTCTCATCGTAAAATCCAGCCGGAAAAACTTTCACTTCGAAAGTTGGAAGTAATTCGATCACGGTAGTAAAAGCCTGATAATGACCTGCAGAATTATCATACCAGACAGGCGTAAGTTTCCCTGCTCCTGAAATAAGTCCTGTATATGAACCAATGTAACTTTTGGATCCGAACAAAGGAATCTCAGTCGGAGCCGGCTTAAATTTGTGATCTGAGATCTTTGTATCTGTAAAATTTACACCGCCGTCTGAAGATCTTGAAAGATAAACTTCTAATGAATCATTCAATTGCGAATTTCTCGAATCCAGATACATGATATTTATTCCGCCGAATTCATCAACATTCATTGCAGGCGTTGTTTGAATTTTTTTGAATATCGGGGAATCCTGATTTACTCTGATTGAATGATCCCAGCTTATGCCTCCGTTAGTTGATCTGTGAAGAATAATATCAAGAGAATCAGCAGACAGTCCGGTATTAACAGTGTAAATCCATCCGTTTCTGATCCCATCGCTGTTATCAATTTTCATCGAAGGCACTCCGTTCAGATTTATACCGTTGAATTCATAAATGATAGTTGTATATGCCGATGAAAATGCGTTATCATTTTTCTGAATCCAGTTAACTCCGCCGTTGGTTGATTTAGCTACTCCGAATGTGTGACTGTTTGTATACCATAAAACAAATACTTCACCGTTTGCTCCGACCGACATATCACATATAAGTCTGTATCTGTAATTTAGATCGTTATTTGTAATCTGTGCAGATGAAGACCAGACTGACCCTGCATTAGTTGAATAAGAGAAATATATTCCTTTTGTTTCTGCTCCTCCCTGAATCATTTCATCATAAGCTGCATACGTTCTGCCAAGATAAGGACTTCCGGGAACATTATCAGTTTCTGAAATTGGCTTGTCAGCCGAATCAACACCCGGGATATATACTGTAGAAGACCAGTTAGCTCCGTTGTTTGTAGAAAAAATTACCCCGACTTTCAAAGCAAAGCCTGCTGTCGGGGAAAGCGCGCAATAGGTCATAATGAAGGTACCATTTTGATTGATCAGAATATTTTCATCTCCAATAGTCGTAATTGTAGCTCCGGCGGTATTTTTAATGTTATTTGTTCCCGTCCAGTTCAATCCGTTATTCGTAGAAATGTAAAATCCGGTTGTATATCCTCCTTCATAAAAATCAGTTACTGCTGAAGCAATTTTAATATTCTTATTTACGGGATGCGTGTATGCATCCGTCTCAACCTGCAGCAACGAACCGGGATAAATCATTATATTTGCACCGGTATAATTTTGCGGGGAAATTTCTTTATTGCTATTTTTATAATTGTCAGCAAAAATTTTTCCCGGCAAAGGCAAAAGCAATGCAAACAAAATTGAATAAAGCAGTAGTTTTTTCATGATTACGGGATTTTCTTTATTTAATATTATTTAAAAATCCAATTGAAGAATACAAAATTCAATTTTCAAACTTTTGGGAGGGATTTTATTTATGGGAACATAAATTTATTTGTATACTATTGCAAGTTAAAGTATCCAAAATATTTTAAAAAATTTCAGCCGGATTTTTTCGAATATCCGTCATTAAAATTATAAATTTATTTCAAATTCATAAAATACTTGTCTGTTTTATGCAACTTACTTTTAGTATTTTCGTCAAGTTTAAAAAAAAAATTAATTCCTTAATAATAATCAAATGTTTCAAAAGACTGCTTCATTAATTTTACTTTTAATTGTTGCATTTTTTATAATTAATGTGAACAGTCAATCTCAGACAATAGAAAATCAGGATTCTGTTTCGATCAAAGACAGTTCGAAAATTATAAGTTCAACCGATTCAGCACAAACTTCTGATTCTGCTTCTATTGCATTTAAACCAAATCTCAAACCGTATCTTAATATTCCAAAATTAAATGCTTCAACTATTGTGATTGACGGGAATATTGATGAAGAGGTCTGGAAAAAAGCAGGTCTGGCAGAAAACTTTACTGAGATCAATCCCGGCGATAATGTAAAACCTGAAGTAGAAACAAATGTCAGAATTTTTTATGATGATACTTATTTGTATCTCGCGTTTACCTGTTATGAAACGGATATGGCAAGCGTCAGAGCAACTATGGCTGACAGAGACAGGATGTTCTCCGACGACTGGGTAGGCCCTTTCATTGATACTTATTCGGATTTCAAGCAGGCATTCGAGCTTTATACAAATCCGAAAGGCATTCAGGGAGATCTTCTCTGGACACCGGAAAATGAAGATTCGAATTATGATATGATCTATGACACGGAAGCAAGAATGTATTCTGACAGATGGACTGCAGAGTTCAGAATCCCTTTTAAGAGTTTAAGATTTCCTGCTAAAGACATTCAGAGCTGGAGAGTTCATATATTAAGAAACCGACCGAGAGGCGCGCGTCAGGAAATTTACTGGGCTTCTGTTTCACGTAATGATCCGGATTTAATGGGACAGTCGGGTTATCTCGACGGAATTAAGAATATTAAAAGCGGAAGTAATATTGAAATACTCCCGTATGTTCTCGGAACTCAGAACAGTTACCTTGCGGATTTTTATGATCCTGAAGCTGCGCTGACACATGAAAATATTGTAGGAGAGTTCGGATTCAGCGGGAAATACAGTCTCAGTACTACTCTTACTCTTGACGGAACTTACAATCCGGATTTTTCCCAGGTGGAAGCTGATGCTCCGCAGATAAATATTAATTCTCCGTTTGCTTTATTCTTTCCTGAGAAAAGACCGTTCTTTCTTGAAGGAATAAATTATTTCGCAACTCCGATAAATGTTGCTTATACAAGATCCATAAATCACCCATTGTTTGCCGCAAAGCTGACAGGTAAAGCCGGTAAGCTGGACATTGGATTTCTTTCAGCTTATGATCAAAATACTCCTTACATTGTTCCTCTTACTTATCAGAGTTTTTTTCTGGCGAGTGAAAAAACTTCTTATTCAAATATTCTCCGGCTGAAATATGATCTGGGTGGACAGAATTATATCGGGGCAATATTTTCCGGGCGCGAAGCGAATGCTGAAAATTATACGGATAATTTTAATTTCACAGGGTACAACAGAAACTTTGGTATTGACGGAAATTTTAACTTTGCTTCCAATTATTATTTGTCATTTCAGATCCTTCAGAATAATACTAAAGAATTCAATGATACAACATTTTATTACAATACTTTAAAAGATTACCGTTTTGACAACGGCAAGTACACTGCGCTTTTTGACGGCGAAAGTTATAAAGGGACAAATGCTTTTGTTTCATTTAACAGGAATGCCGAGGGCTGGAGTTTTTATACTGAATATTTTTTACAGCCGTCCACAGTGAGACGGGACAATGGATTTATTTCAAGAGATAATTTTCATTCATTCTTTATGCAGCAGGAATACAATTTTTATCCTGCAGGTAATGTATTCCAGAGGATCGATCCCGAAGTGAATTTTCAGATCCGGTATGACATTAACGGAACTAAACTCAGTGAATTTCTTGAATGGAATCCTGTAATTGAATTTAAAAACGGTATAAATATTTACGGCGGGTAACTTCCTGTGAAAAAAGAAAGATACAACCATATTTATCTTTATAATATTATTAAAACGCATTTCGGACTTGATGCAAATAATTTAAGCAAGGTTTTAACAGGCGGATTCTTTTATGAATGGGGAAAATATGTTGTTAAATTTGCTGAGCCATCTTTTGTAGGTTACGGACATTATTTTGATCTGTATGCCACAATAAAGCCTTTTGATCAGCTTAGAAATGATCTTACCTACACTTACTCAGAGCTTTCTACAAAACAAAGCGGAGAATTATTGTATGCCGGTTATGTTTTAAGTGATAAAATTTCTTATCAGTTCAATAAAAATTTTTTCTTCCGTGTTTTACTTCAGTATGATCTGTTCAGTAAATACTTCAGCATTGATCCTCTTCTTAGTTACAAATGGAATCCCTTCACAATTCTTTTCTTGGGCTCATCTCATGATGTAAATGAACTTCAGGATATATTCGGAAATTCAAGATATCAGGAAACCAACAGAGTATTGTACATGAAATTTCAGTACTTATTCAGTTTGTGATAATTATAAATATCTTGAACAGTATCATGTTCGCCATATCCGTCTAAAACGATTTTAAAGGATAAACTACTAAATTTTACAAATTTTGTAGATTTACTTCTATAAAGATCTTTTAAAAGAATTTGAATAAAACATTTACATTATGAAAAAAAAGATATAGTCAAAACAATTTTTAATCTTAGACAGGAATT
>DAIPYE010000002.1:0-6984 GCA_036782915.1 Bacteroidota bacterium
AATGCTGTTCAGACTTTCGATGTGCTGAATGTTCAGCGCGCTGATTACGTTTATCCCGTTAATTAATAATTCCTCAACATCCTGATATCGTTTCTGATGTCTGCTGCCGGGAATATTTGTATGAGCAAGTTCATCTACTATTACAACTTCCGGTTTTCGCCTCAAAATAATGTCAATATCCATTTCCTCAAGTTCCTTCCCTTTGTAAAAAACAGTTTTCCTTGCAATTTCAGGAATACCTTCGGTAAGTTTTTGAGTTTCTTCTCTTCCATGAGTTTCAATATATCCTATTGCAACATCAATTTTACTTTTCAATAATTCATGAGCTTCCAGAAGCATGCGGTATGTTTTTCCGACTCCGGCTGCAAGGCCAATATAGATCTTGAATTTTCCGTTTCTTGACTTTTTTATCAGCTCAAGAAATTTCTCTGCATCGGGATTTATTGATTTATCTGACATAATTTTAAACTTAGCTGTAATGCAAAGTAATCAGGAGTAGAATTAAAATTAATTCTTAAAAATTTCTTAATATTAAATGTAAAAATTTATTTGGGAGGATATTACTATAGTACAAACCGTCAGTTACTTATTCTAAATAAATCTTCCCAAGAATATACATTACTATTATTCCTGCTGCCAAAATTAAAACAGGGAGAATTTCTATGAAAAATTCTATCTTTTCTCTTTTCTCCCTGAGTATTTGTTCTTCATTTAATTTACTTAAAATATTTTCATTGGAATTTTCTTCTACAGTTGAGGCTTTGAACTGTTTAGGTTGCTTAACGGAATTAAATATTTCCAATGCTAAAATTGTCAGCATGATTTTTATTAAATAATTATTTGAGATTATCCAAAGCCAGATTGAGTTTCAGAACATTTACTCTGTCAATTCCAAAAATTCCAAATATAGGTTTTTCAATATTAATTGTTACAAGTGTTTTTAAATCTTCTGCATTCAGATTTCTTGTTTTGGCAATTCTTGAAACCTGAATATATGCTCCCTGCGGTGAAATATGCGGATCAATCCCGCTTCCCGATGCTGTTACAAGCTCTGATGGAACATCTGTTTTATTTATCCCGGGGTTGTGAACGATAAATGAATCTAACCGTACATTAACTTCAGCAAGGTATTCAGGATTTGTAGGTCCTTTGTTAGATCCGCCTGTCGATGCTGCATTATAATTTACAGCCGATGGTCTTCCCCAAAAGTATTTATCTTCCGTAAAACTTTGTCCGATATTTTCAAATCCGACCGTCCTGTTATTTGCAATGACAGGTGAACCAATGGATCTTTCATAAGTCAATTGTCCGATTGCAAAAATGAACAGCGGGTAAATTATACCGAACAGTATTATTGTCAATACAGTGAGAATTAATGATTGCTTCAAATATTTTAACATGATATTTTTTTATCAGACAATTTTTAAAAAAGTTAATATTACATCAATGAACTTAATTCCTATAAAAGGTACGATGATGCCTCCGAGTCCGTAGATCAGCAGATTTCTTGTAAGTAATTTTTCAGCACCAATAGGTTTGTATTTAACACCTTTGAGAGCGAGAGGTATTAGCAAAGGAATTATTATTGCATTAAAGATAACAGCTGATAAGATCGCAGACTGAGGACTTGTTAAATTCATAATATTCAGTGACTGAAGCTGCGGTATAGAAGCAATAAACAATGCCGGAACAATCGCAAAATACTTTGCGACATCGTTTGCAATAGAGAAAGTTGTGATCGCCCCGCGTGTGATCAAAAGCTGTTTTCCAATTTCAACGATCTCAATTAGTTTTGTTGGGTCATTATCAAGGTCCACCATATTCCCGGCTTCTTTTGCTGCCTGAGTTCCTGAATTCATTGACACACCGACATCCGCCTGAGCAAGCGCAGGAGCGTCATTCGTTCCGTCACCCATCATCGCCACAAGCTTTCCGCTGTTCTGTTCTTTGATAATATATTGCATCTTATCTTCCGGCTTTGCTTCAGCTATGAAGTCATCTACTCCTGCGATGTTAGCAATGAATTTAGCAGTCAGAGGATTATCTCCTGTAACCATCACTGTCTTAACTCCCATTTTTCTCAGTCTCTGAAATCTTTCCTGAATTCCTGTTTTTATAATATCTTCAAGCTGTATAACTCCTGCCGCTTTACCATTAATTGAAACTGCAAGCGGAGTTCCGCCGTCTTCAGCGATCCTGTTTATTATAGACTGCATATTAGCCGGGACTTCATTTTTATTGTCAATGACTAATTTCTTTATGACGTCAAAAGCTCCTTTCCTCACTTCAGTCCCGTCTTTCAGATCAATACCGCTCATCCTTGTCTGCGCAGTGAATTTAAAAAAATTCTCATCTGTATGTGAAGTCAGATCCACTTCCACTCCTTTCTTCTTTGCAAGTTCAATTATGGATTTGCCTTCAGGCGTTTCGTCAGCAAGAGAGCTCATTGCGCAATATCTTATAAATGTAGTGTCATCCATTCCGTTCACGTTGAAAAAATTTGTAGCTTTGCGGTTGCCAATTGTTATTGTCCCTGTCTTATCTAAAAGCAGAGTGTCAATGTCTCCGGCGGTTTCAACTGCCTTGCCGGATTTTGAAATTACATTCGCTCTCAGTGCTCTGTCCATCCCCGCTATGCCTATTGCTGAAAGCAATCCGCCGATTGTTGTCGGTATCAGGCAAACGAACAATGCAACAAGCGAAGCAATTGCGATCGGGGTATTCGCGTATCTGCCGAATGGCTCAAGCGCAACAGTTACAATTAAAAACATGAGGGTTAATCCGGAAAGTAAAATTATTAATGCAATTTCATTCGGAGACTTTTGTCTTGAAGCTCCTTCGACAAGCATGATCATTTTATCAAGAAATGATTCTCCTTTTTCAATTGTGATCAAAACTTTGATCTGATCCGATAAAACTTTTGTTCCGCCTGTGACTCCTGATTTATCGCCGCCAGCTTCTCGTATCACCGGTGCAGATTCTCCCGTGATCGCTGATTCATCTATTGTTGCAATGCCTTCAATGATCTCACCGTCAGACGGAATGATCTCACCTTCAGTCACTAATATTACATCACCTTTTTTCAGTTCAGATGACATTATTTTTTTAATACTGCCGTCATTGAGAATTAAATTTGCCGGTGTGTCCTGCCTTGTCTTTCTGAGAGATTCCGCCTGCGCTTTGCCTCTGGCTTCTGCAATTGCTTCAGCGAAGTTTGCAAACAGTAAAGTGAGAAATAGTATCAGTGTTATCAGAAAGTTATAAAGAAAACTACCCTGTAATGTTTCTGGATTGAATGCTAGCATAATTGTAATTACGATCATTATAGCTGTCCCGACTTCGACTGTAAACATGACCGGATTCTTTATCATTGTCAAAGGATTCAGCTTCTTAAATGAGTCTTTGAATGCAACCAACAGAAGTTCCTTTTTGAATAACTTATTTTCTGTTCGATGATGATTAGACATAATTAATTAATGTTAAAATAAAATTATTTATAATATTAGAACTCGTAATTCGTAACTTGAAATTTGTACCTAACAATTTGAAACTATTCAAGGCATACTAAAAAACTCAGCAATCGGTCCTAAAGCCAGTCCCGGGAAAAATAACAATGCGCCAAGTATTACTACAACTGAAAACAAGACAACTCCGAATATTCCCGAATCAATTTTTAATGAACCTGAAGATTCAGGTGTATATTTTTTTTGAGATAAAAATCCGGCAATTGCTATAGGTCCGATGATCGGAATGAATCTCCCGAGCAGCATTGCTATTCCGGTACCTATATTCCAGAATGGAGTATTGTCTCCGAGTCCTTCAAATCCGGAACCATTGTTTGCTCCGGCGGATGAAAATTCATAAAACATTTCCGAAAAGCCGTGATATGAAGGATTGTTCAGCCATTTAAGAAATTCACCTGCGTCCGGTGTGACTGTCCAGGTATGAGCTGCTATTGCTGTTCCGCTTAGAATTATAAGCGGATGCATTAATGCAACTATGATCGCAATTTTAATTTCTTTTGCTTCTATTTTTTTACCTAAAAATTCCGGCGTTCTTCCTACCATTAATCCTGAAATAAATATTGCAAGAATTATGAATGTAAATTTATTAATGAATCCCACCCCTACTCCTCCGAAGAATGCATTCAGCTGCATTCCAAGCATCTGCATCATTCCGGTCAGCGGTGTGCTGCTGTCATGCATAGAGTTCACTGAACCGTTAGAAGTGCAGGTAGTTGCAATCCCCCACATTGCCGAACTTGCAGATCCAAAACGAATCTCCTTTCCTTCCATGCTTCCAAGTGGCTGCATGATTCCCATGTTTTCAATTTCAGGATTTCCGTTCATCTCAAAATAAATTGAAGGTATCACCAGGGCTAAAAAGCCAACAGCCATTACACAAAGAATTATGTTTGCAAACTTTTTCCTGTTCAGATAAAATCCCAGTGCAACAACCATTGCAACCGGTATCAGTAAAATTGAAATCAGCTCAACAATGTTTGTAATGAAGTTCGGATTTTCAAATGGGTGAGTTGAATTCGGTCCGAAAAATCCGCCGCCGTTTGTTCCCAGTTGCTTTATTGCGACCATAGGAGCTACCGGACCTCTTGCGACATTGACAGTGTCACCCTGCAAAGTAATAACTTGTTCTGCTCCTTTGAATGTCATCGGAGTTCCATTCAATAAAAGTATGACAGCAACTACAATTGCAATTGGCAATAAAATCCTTGTACAGGATTTTAACATCAGGTTATAAAAATTTCCGAGATTATTTCCTGATTTATTCGAAATACCTTTGAACATCAAAGCAACGACAGCTATTCCTGTTCCCGCAGAAACAAATTGCAAAAAACAGAACACAACAAGCTGGGAAAGATAGGATGCACCTGTCTCGCCTGAATAATGCTGAAGATTCGTATTCGTCATAAAACTAACAGCAGAATTGAATGCCTGTGTCGGTTCCATTGCAGGAATACCATCGGGATTCCAGAAAAGTATATTCTGCAATGAAAGAATCAGCATTGCCCAGAGAAACCAGATAAAATTAATTATCAGCATTGCTTTCATGTTCTCTTTCCAGTCCATTTCTTTATGCTGATCTATCTTTGATATTCTGAAGAATAAATTCTCCAATGGTTCTATAAAATCAAGTATAGTCTTTTCTCCTTTGAATACCTTTGAAATATACTTGCCCAGAGGGAATGCAATGATCATCGCAGCTAAAAAAATAAATGCTACACCGAATATTTCCGAATTCATATTAGTTTAAAATTTTTCAGGTTTAATCAATGTATAGGCTAAGTATATAAACAGAGCTATACAGATTATTAATAAAGTTGTCATTTGATATCAACTGATTGTTTAAATTTTATCAAGTATATCTGTGAATTTAAAAAATAAAAAGAAGAATACTCCTCCGATTATTATCATTAAAAATAAAGTTGCAAGATCCATTATTTATTCCCCCTTATTTGGATGAAAATTTCTTAAACTAGTGTCAAAATTTAAAGAAGCATTATTAAAAAGCTTTAATGAATTACTTTCACTTTTAGTAGCTTTTAAAAAATATTTTTTTAGCGGTATTGTCATTAAAACTGTTGCTGTAAAAGTTATTGCTTTAAATATTGTTTTCATTTTTATTTAATTTATTAATGATAAATTCAGAATATATGCCAAAGCAGATTACTCCGGAATCGCAATAATTTTGATATTAAATTCTGATAAGTGTTTCAAATTGAAAGGATTATTTCAAAATGGAAGGTTTGCACAGTGGTAAAGCCAGTGAAATTTCAGGTAAAAGAAAATAATTAATCTATCTGATTTAAATATGAAATTCATTACTCTACATCATATTCTTTAAGCTTTCTGTATAATGTAACTGAACCAATGCCAAGTTTTTCAGCAGTAAGTGTTTTATTAAAATTGTTTTCGGAATAAATTTTTAAGATGTGATTCTTTTCAATTTCTTTTAAAGAAATGCTTTGGTTTGCAGTTGAATTGTCATTTTTCTGAATTACTGTTAATGAAGATTCATCAGCGGATAAAAATTCAGCGGGAAGTGTATCAATTGTAAGAGTTTCAGACCCTGAGAGTATAATCGATCTTTCGATAATATTTTTTAATTCGCGGATATTTCCTTTCCATTTATATGCTTTTAGTTTGTCAATATATTCTTCGGAAACATTTTTTACATGAATACGGGATTTACCGGAATATAATTTTACAAATTCATTTGCAAGAATTTCAATGTCATCAATTCTTTCATTTAATGCCGGCAGCTTTATTGTAAATCCATTCAGTCTGTAATACAGATCGCTTCTGAAATTATGACTTTCTGTTTCCGAAAGAAGATCTTTATTTGTAGCAGAAATTATTCTTACATCCACATTCATTGTTTTTGCATCACCGATCTTTGAAAATGTCCCGGATTCCAGAACTCTCAATAGCTTTGCCTGAGTTTCCTGAGAAAGATCTCCGATCTCATCAAGGAAAATTGTACCGAGATGCGCCTCTTCGAAAAATCCCTTTTTATCTTTTACCGCTCCTGTAAATGCTCCTTTGACGTATCCGAAAAGTTCAGACTCCTGGAGATCTTTGGGAATTGCGCTGCAGTTTAAAGCAACAAACGAATTATCTTTTCTGCTGCTTGAGTAATGAATCGCCTGTGCAAAAAGTTCTTTCCCTGTTCCTGTCTCTCCAAGCAGCAATACTGCTGCATCAGTTTCAGCTACTTTCTTTGCAAGATCAACAGCGTTCAGAATAACTTTTGTGTTTCCGGAAATTCTTGAAAACCCGAATTTAGATTCAACCTTTCCTTTTAAATTTTTTATCTGATGCTTTAGTAAAGATTTTTCGAATGCATTTTTTACCTTGAAAATAAACTCATCTTCATCTATATCTCCCTTTGTAATATAGTCGAAAGCTCCTGTTTTAATTGCTTCCACTCCGTCCTTGATCTTACCGTATGCAGTGATCATAATAA
>DAIPYE010000002.1:6994-15837 GCA_036782915.1 Bacteroidota bacterium
CAGGATGATCTTCTTTTACAATTTTTAAAATTTCCATCCCGCTGATGTCCGGCAGTTTTACATCTGAAATAACAAGTCTGAATTGATCTTTCGAAATTAAATTCAATCCTTCGTTTCCTGTGGATGCAGTTGTAATGTCAAATCCTTCAAGTGATAAAAGTTTTGAATATAAAAGTCTTAAGTTTGGCTCATCGTCTATTAAAAGGATCTTTCCGGAATTTTTCATATTAAAATTATTTTGAATTAAATCTAAATTTATTTTTATGCTAAGTGTATTTTGTTACAAATTTAAAAAGAATAATGTTTCAGTTTCAGGTATTAATATTGTTACTAATACCAAAAGTAAAATGAAATTATTCACAGAATTAATTATATTGTAACCGAAAATACTGCTTTTATTCATTAATAAAAATAATCATGTGAATTGACCACACCTGTTACAATTTCAGAATTAACAAGAGATATAAAAAGTATAATCGAAAATGAATTTCAGTTTGTCTATGTAATTGCTGAAATTTCAAACTTCAAACATCATCTCGCTTCCGGGCATTATTATTTTACTCTTAAAGATGAGAAAGCTCAGATAAGCGCAAATATGTGGAATTCCAGAACGAAGGATCTGACCTTTACTCCTGACACAGGCAAAAAAGTTTTAGTGAAAGGTCGTCTTACTTTGTATGAAACGAGAGGAACTTATCAGATCGATGTATTTGAGATGCTGCCATACGGAGCAGGTGATCTGCAGATCGCGTTTGAACAGTTGAAGCAAAAATTATTGAATGAAGGTTTATTTGATAAAGAAAATAAGAAACCTATTCCTTTATTTCCCGAAAGAGTTGCAGTTATAACTTCAGAGAGCGGCGCAGCATTACAGGATTTTTTAAAAGTATCTAAAAAGCGTTATCCTCTGGTTAAACTTTTTTTAATTCACGCAAACATGCAGGGCTCTGGTTCAGCGGAAAGTATATGCAAAGCAGTCAGAGTTGCAAACAGAAAAGATCTGAATATTGATATTATAGTTATCACAAGAGGCGGCGGTTCGATGGAAGACCTTTGGAGTTTCAACGAAGAGAATGTTGCCCGGGAAATATACAGATCAGAAATTCCTGTCGTAACTGCGATCGGTCATGAAGTTGATTTTACGATCAGCGATTTTGTAGCGGATTACAGAGCTGCGACGCCGTCTGCGGCTGCTGAAAATATTTTTCCGGATCAGTCAGAAATGTTAAGATATATAAATGATGCAAATTCTGCATTGGAAGAAAAAGTAAAAATGAAATTCAGAAATATGAAAATATTACTGGAAAATATTTCTAACAATTATTATTTCAAAAAGCCGCAAGATCTTCTGAATGAAAATAAAATCAAACTTGACGAGATCAACAGGAAATTGAATGATACAATAAAAGAAAAATTGCAGAACTTAAAAAGATTTCTGGAATCAAATGAGAAGTACATAAAAAGTATCGGTCCGGATGAAACATTAAAGAGGGGATTTACCTTTATCAGAAAAGACGGAGCTGTGATCTCCAGAAAAAATAAACTAAATAAAAATGACAATATAGAAATAGTATTTTATGACGGAGATAAAAATGCAACGATAGACAATTGACTAAAATATTTTAAAATTAAATAAAGATATATACTCACTAAATTTTAAAAAGTAATTATGAAAAAAAAGGACGCAGAAGTCAGAGAAAAAAATTCTTTTCAGAATTCATTTAAAAGGCTTGAAGATATTCTGGATAAGCTGGAGAATGAAGTAGAAGATTCTTCGTTAGAAGAGATAATTAAGTATTATCAGGAAGGACTTAAGCTATTAAAGGATTGCAGGGATAAACTTAACGATGCGGAGCTTAAAATTGAAAAAATTAGCACTGAAGAAAACAATTAAAAACAGTATATTTGTGCATAATTTAAATCGAAATAAATAAAAGTAAAATGAGCGATTACGATTTGCAAAAATCAAAATTTCTTAAAGATATTAATTATCCTCTGGATCTGAAAAAGCTTAATCTGATGGATCTCAGAACACTTGCCGATGAAGTAAGGGAATATCTGATCGATACAATAGCAAAGATAGGCGGACATTTAGGCGCTTCGCTGGGAGTATGTGAGTTAACACTGGCTTTGCATTATGTATTTAATACTCCGGATGATAAAATTGTCTGGGATGTCGGCCATCAGGGTTACATTCATAAAATTCTGACCGGCAGAAAAGAAGCATTGAAATCTATAAGACAAAAAGAAGGTATAAGCGGATTTTTAAAAAGAGATGAAAGTGAATACGATGTATTCGGAGCGGGACATGCTACAACTTCTATTTCAGCAGCGCTTGGGATAGCAACAGCCAGAGATTTTTTAAAAAGAAAAAATAAAGTTATTGCCGTAATTGGTGACGGTTCCATGACCGGCGGGATGGCTTATGAAGCTATGAATAACATTGGTCTTCTTAAAAAAGATATGATCGTAGTATTAAATGATAATAAAATGTCGATCGCGCCTAATGTGTGGTCACTTCAGAATTATTTCAATGAACTGATGGTAAATGATACATATAATAAACTGCGAAGCAAGGTTTGGGACATGACAGAAGTTCTTGATAAAAAAACCAGCAACAGACTAAGAAAAGCTGCTTCAAAGATCGAAGGCGGACTAAAAGGAGTTATAACTCCGGGTATGCTTTTTGAAGCTCTTGGATTCAGATACTTCGGACCGATAAACGGACATAATGTAGTTAATCTTGTAAAGATACTTGAAGATATTAATAAAATGTCAGGACCGATCCTGCTTCATGTAATTACTGAAAAAGGAAAAGGTCCGTCTTATGCAACAGATCATCCGCAGAAAATTCACGCATTAAATCCATTTGATAAATCCACTGGAGTTGAATTTAAAAAATCCCCCGTTACAGCTTATACAAAAGTTTTCGGAACAGCTTTGGTTGAACTTGCAAAGCAGGATGAAAAGATCATTGCAGTAAATGCAGCAATGCCTGACGGAACCGGGCTGAATTACATTCAGAAGGAAATTCCTGACAGATATTTTGATGTGGGAATTGCAGAGCAGCATGCAGTTACATTTTGCGCAGGTCTTGCGACAGAAGGCTTTACACCTGTTGCAGCAATTTACTCTACATTTCTTCAAAGAGCATTTGATCAGATAATTCACGATGTTGCAATTCAGAAATTACCGGTTGTATTTGTTCTTGACAGAGGAGGACTTGTCGGAGCTGACGGACCTACACATCACGGTGTATTTGATCTTACATATTTAAGGTTGATTCCGGGAATGGTAATTATGTCGCCAAAGGATGAAAATGAATTACGCAATATGCTTTATACAGCAACGAAATATAAAAGAGGACCAATTGCTTTAAGATATCCGAGAGGAAATGCCATTGGTGTAAATATCGGAGAATTTGAAAAAATAGAGATAGGTAAAGGTGAGATTGTAAGAGGCGGTAAAGATGTTGCAATTCTTGCCATCGGAAATATGGTACAGTATTCTCTGGAAGCAGCGGAATTACTTGAAGGAAAAAATATCAACGCTGAAGTTATCAATGCAAGATTTGTAAAACCTCTTGACAGAGAATTACTGAATGATGTTTTTTCAAGATTTAATAAAATAATTACAGTTGAAGATAATACAATTGTCGGCGGATTCGGAAGCGCAGTTTCAGAGTTCGCGGTTCAGCATAATTACAAAAATGATATTTTAATTCATGGTATTCCTGACAGATTCATTGAACATGGTAAACCGGAAGAGCTTCATGCTGAACTGAAAATTGATGCAAAAGGAATTTCCGAAGTAGTACTGGAGTTTATTTTGTCAAAAGAAAAAAGTTATGCAGGTTAAAATTAAAAATATAATACTGCTTTTTACTTTACTTACTTCAATTGTTATGTCCGGTTGCAGTAAGGACAATCCTGTATCTGCAGAAAAAGAGACACTTATTTATCAAAGAGACGGAGTTATCGAAAGTTTCGGCGGGGATTGTTCGGCAGTGCAGGTGCGGACCAGTTCATTTGGAAATCTGGATCTGAATTCAGATAAAATAAAATTTAAATTAGCAGGTATGTCAGATGCAGATCTGTCAAGCATTTTAATTTACTATCTTGACAGTAATGATGAACAGGTACAGCTTGTAAACCTGCCTCACAGAGATCAGATAAACAGCACAAGGACCATTGTGATCGATTCTCCTGATTATTCCGGTGAGATATTTTTAAGAGCAACATTAAAGTCATCAGTCTGTACCGGTCAGATTTTTCATATTGAAATCAGAGATGTAAAAATTTATTCAATAAATTAATCAATGGATCTTACTCAGCATACAATAAATAACATTCCGGAAGAATCTCTTCAGATTAATCACAATAAAATTTCAAACGATAAGAAAGTTTATATAGAAACTTACGGATGTCAGATGAATTATTCGGATACTGAAATTGTACTAAGTGTTCTCAGTGACTTTGGATATAATGAAACATACGATATAAATGAATCTGATGTGATTTTAATAAATACATGCAGTATCAGAGAGAATGCCGAAAATAAAGTTTTTAAAAGACTGGATGATCTTAAAAAGTACAAAAAGCAAAATCCGAATTTAGTACTTGGAATACTTGGTTGCATGGCTGAGAGATTACGTGATGATCTTTTGAAAAAGAGAAAGATGGTTGATTTAATTGTTGGTCCGGATGAATACAGAAAAGTACCGCATTTAATTGACAACCTGATCGAGACAGGTGAAAAGGGGATTGCAGTTAAACTTTCACGGGTTGAAACTTATGATGACATAACACCTGTCAGAAAAAAAGGTGTGACAGCATGGATCTCTATAATGCGCGGCTGCGATAAGTTTTGTACATTCTGTGTCGTGCCTTTTACTCGGGGTAGAGAACGCAGCAGGAATCTGAAAAACATTAAAGAAGAAGCAATAAGATTGTCTGATGAAGGAGTAAAAGATATCTGGCTGCTTGGTCAGAATGTAAATTCCTACAGATTTGAAGAAAAAGATTTTGCGGATCTGCTGGATGAAGTTGCAGAGGCAGTTCCTGATATGAGATTAAGATATACAACATCTCATCCTTATGATCTGTCCATGAAACTTCTTGAAGTTATGACTAAACATAAAAATATTTGTAATTATATACATCTTCCGATTCAATCCGGTTCTGACAGGATCCTTAAAGAGATGAACAGATTATATTCAGTCGAGCAGTATATGAAAGTAATGCTCAAATCCCGTGAAATGATGCCTGATGTGGGATTATCAACTGACATTATATCATGTTTCCCTTCCGAAACTGAAGATGAACATAAAATGACGCTCGATGTGATACGTGAAGTCAGATATGACGGAGCATATACATTTGCATATTCACCCAGGGAAAATACAAAAGCTTTTTATCTCGAAGACAGAATTGATGATGATACAAAGAACAGAAGACTTGACGAGATCATAACTTTGCAGAGGAAAATTTCAGTTGAGATAAATCAAAAGTTGATCGGGAAAACAATGCCGGTTCTTATCGAGTCACTCAGTAAAAAATCGGATGACTTTTTTATGGCTAGAACTGACTGCAATAAATCTGTTATTATTCCAAAGGATGTTTCATATATCAGCGAATCGGGAGAACTCACCAGTAAGAAGAATTTTGAGATCGGTGATTTTGTAAATGTAAAGATAAATAAGATAAATTCAGCGACTTTATTTGGTGACCCTGTTATTTAATTTTTTCTTAAAAAATAAAGCTTACAATAAAACCTATTTAAATTGACAGATTATCTAAGTTTAATATTTTTCAATATTTCGGGATTTATTTTGAGAATGTTTCCCCTGAAGTTTGTTCAGAGACTTGGAAAAATCACAGGCTTATTTTTTTTTATCTCCTTCCTATCAGAAAAAAAGTTGCGTTTAGCAATTTAACTCTCTGCTTTCCTGAAAAAGATCTTCACTGGAAAAATAAAATCATAAAAGAATGTTACATTAATCTTGGGATAGATCTTTTTGAATTTTTCTATCTTCCTTCCTTCAGTAATTCTGTAATTGAAAAAAATATAAAATTTGAAAATGAAGATTTCATTGAAGATTTTGTTAATGACAATAAAAGTGTGTTTATTGTCAGCGGGCATATTTCCAACTGGGAGCTGATGGCTTATACATTTGGCAGAAAATTCAGCACCAGTCTGAAGATAATTGCAAAGAAACAGGCAAGCAGAAAGCTGAATGACAAAATAAATGATTACAGGGAATCGGGGGGAAATGAAATTATTCAGATTGGATATTCTTTAAGATCGGTTTATGAAAAATTGAAATTAAAAAATATCTTTTGTTTCTTAACTGATCAGTCTGCTAATCCTGACTATTCGGTGTACGTAAATTTCTTCGGTCAGAATGTCGCAACATTTTCCGGTCCGGCAAGAATAGCATTGAAAAAGAGACCGGTTTTGATCGCCGGATACGGAGTACGGCAGTCTGATCTCAGTTATAAAATGTATTTTGAAAATATAAAATACGATGATCTGACAGATTATAATGATGAAAATGTAACCGAACTCACGCAAAGAATTCAGAGTAAACTGGAATCAATAATCAGGCATAATCCTGGACAGTGGCTCTGGCTTCATAAAAGATTCAAGCATATAAAAAATTGACAACACAAAAAATATTAATAATACAGACTGCTTTTCTCGGAGATGTAATTCTTACATTGCCTTTGCTTCAGGAATTAAAAATAAAATTCCCGGAATCTGAAATTGACTTTCTCTGCATACCTGAAACATCAGAGTTACTTAAAGGGAATCCTTTTGTAAATGAAATTATCTCTTACGATAAAAAAAATTCCGGAATTATCGGATCATGGGAATTAATAAAAAAATTAAGAAATAAAAATTATGATTTTCTTTTCTCTCCGCACCGTTCATTCAGAAGTTCTCTGATAAGCTTTTTGTCAAATGCAAAGAAAACTGTTTCATTTGACAAATCATCATTCAGCTTTCTCTATAATGAAAAAATAATTTACAAAAAGGATATACATGAGATACAAAGAAATCTGAGCTTACTGGAAATTACCGGGATAAAAGAGGAAAGGATAATAAGGCCTGAATTATTTATTTCCATACAGGATAAACGGAAAATCGATAGTTTGTTTTACGAATATAAAATAAAGAATGGTGAAAAATTTATTACAATTGCTCCCGGCTCAGTGTGGTTTACAAAGAGATTCCCTGAAGAGAAGTTTGTAAAATTATGTGACTTATTGCAGATACTTAATACAAAAATCTTTTTGACCGGAGGCAAGAAAGATAAATTTATTTCTGATTTTATTCAGAATAATTCAAAAAACAGAAATATAATAAATGTGACAGGAACGTTTTCAATTCTTGAATCCGCAGAGTTAATAAAAAGATCTGAAGTACTTATAACAAATGACTCTGCTCCGCTCCATATTTCAAATGCGGTAGAAACGAATGTTGTAGCAATTTTCGGAGCGACAGTACCGGAATTCGGATTTTATCCGACAGGCAGAAATGACATTGTCATTCAAACAAACGGACTAAGCTGCCGTCCCTGTTCGATACACGGAGGGAAAAAATGTCCGATCGGTACTTTCGTTTGCATGAAAAATATTAAAGAAGAAGAAATAGTGTCTGCCGTCAAAAAACTTTTAAGCTAAGAACTCCCCAAGCTTTTCTGAAATTTCATCTCTTGAAAAAGCTTTCTCACTTGAATTCATTTCTTTAAGCAATTCTCTGATCATAGCTTTTCCGTTTTCCTTTTTTAGATCTTTGATATATCCATCGAAAATAGTTTCACCGTTCAATGCTCTGTTAATTTCAGTTTCTTTATTATGCTCTGTCAGTTCAGTATAAAAAACAACCCTGAATTTTTTGTTAAAATCTTTTTCACGATAGATCTCAAACATTGTTTTATCTGATTCAAATGCCATCAGGATGTTATAATTTTAGTTTTAAAAAATTGAATTAATTAAAATTTATTCTTGAAAAATAAATTCACTTCTATTTAATAATTCCCATTTCTTTTCCTATATCTCCGAATACTTCAAGAATTTTATTTAACTGTTCATCTTTATGAGTTGCCATAAAAGAAGTTCTTAGCATTGCCATTCCAACGGGCACACCGGGAGAAATGAATGCGTTAACGAAAATTCCTGCATCAAATAATTTTCTCCAGAACATAAATACCAGATCATCTTCTCCTAAAACTACAGGAACAATTGCAGTTCTGCTGTCAATAACATTGAATCCCATTTCTTTAAAACCATTTCTCATTTTCTCGGCATTGGAAATTAAACTCAGAATTCTTTCCGGCTCTGCGATCAGAATATCGAGCGCTGCATCAGCTGCTGCAACGGATGCAGGAGTAGGGGATGCTGAGAATATTAAAGCAGGTGAAGTATGTTTAATGTAATTTATAACAGCTTTTTCTGCACCGACAAATCCTCCTAGAGATGCAAAAGTTTTTGAAAATGTTCCCATCACCATGTCAACTTCATTTACTAAACCGAATTCTGATGGAGTTCCTCTTCCGCCTTTACCGATCACTCCGGTAGAATGCGCATCATCAATTAAAATTCTCGCGTTATATTTTTTACAAAGCTCTACAAGCTTAGGTAATTCAACGATCTCTCCTGTAGTTGAAAAAACACCGTCTGATGCAACTAACTTTTGCGCTTCGAGCGGAATTGCTTTTAAAACTCTTTCAAGATCAACCATATCATTATGCTTGTATCTTTTAAACTCGGCAAATCCTCCCTTTGCCATCATATTTGCAGCGACGATACACGCATGATTGTCTTTATCAGAAACAATAT
>DAIPYE010000002.1:15921-47095 GCA_036782915.1 Bacteroidota bacterium
GAGTGTCGGAATAATTCCCTGTGCTGTCTGAGATCCTGTTGAAAATAAAAGCACAGATTCCTTTCCAAGAAAATCAGCAAGTTTTTCTTCAAGATTTATGTGAAGGTCTAAAGTTCCTGTAAGATACCTTGAGCCGGAGCATCCGGTACCGTATTTTTTGACAGCTTCAATTGCAGCTTCTTTGACTTTCGGATGCGCAGTCAGTCCGAGATAATTATTTGATCCTGCCATAATAATATCTCTTCCTTCAATTTTTACAACCGGTCCTTCATTTGCCTCTATAGCTCTAAAATAAGGATAAACTCCCGCAGCTTTTACTTCGTCTGCTCTTGTAAATTTATAACATTTATCGAATAGATCCATTTACTCTCCTGTAATAGTTAAGATTTTATTTTAAAAAATTTAGCTGAATGAAAAAAAATTCAGATCGGGTTATTGTTTTGTCGCTGAAAATACTAATTATAATTTATAACTTCTATTTAATTCATTTGTAATCAAATCAAAGTATTGAAAGCATTAATCACAGGAGCCACAGGCTTTGTAGGAAGCCATCTGGCGGATAAATTACTGGAAAAAAATTATGAAGTTTATTGTCTGAAAAGGAAAACTTCATCTACTAAATGGCTTGACGGAAAAAATATTAAGTACGTTGAAGGCGATCTTTTTTCAAACGAAGCTCTTGAAAATTGTATCAAAGAAATGGATTATGTTTTCCATGTTGCCGGAGTTGTCAAAGCAAAAACCAAACAGGGCTTTATGCACGGGAATTATGATTCGACTAAAAACTTATTAGAAATAACTGAAAGAGTTAATCCGAAATTAAAAAAATTTGTGTTTGTTTCTTCACTTGCCGCAGTAGGACCTGCTAAAACTGAAATTCCTGTAGATGAAAATACAAAACCGGATCCTATTACTACTTACGGAGAAACAAAATTGAAAGCTGAAGATGCAGTATACAGCTATAAAGACAAATTTCCAGTTACAATTATCAGACCTCCTGCAGTTTACGGTCCCCGTGATACTGAAATACTGATTTATTTTAAAACATTTGCCGGCGGACTTAACAGTGTTGTGGGATTTGATACAAAATATCTCAGTCTTGTTTATGTGGAAGATCTTGTTGACGGAATTATACTTGCAGCAGAAAAGGAAGAAGCCGACGGTCAGAAATATTTCATTTGTCTCGATAAAGCATATAACTGGGATGAGATCGGAGATGTCACTTCTAAAATACTGAGTAAAAAAGCCTTTAAAATCAGGCTGCCGCACTCTATTGTTTATTCAGTCGGATATCTTGCGGAATTATTTTCAACTTTTTCAAGTAAACCTGCAACGCTGAATATTGAAAAATGCAAAGATATAACTCAGCTAAGATGGATTTGTTCAAATGAAAAAGCAAAACGCGAACTCGGATTTAAACCTAAATATAATCTGGAAGAAAGTTTTAAAAAAACAATTGACTGGTATAAAGAAATGAAATGGATTTAAGAAATTTTGGATTTTAGATTTATGATTTTAGATTTTCATTCGCACTGTTTAATAGATTTTTCCTTTCACAATAAATTAAATTTATAACTTGAAAAAATATCTGCACGAAATATTAACGGCTGTGCTTGCAAAATCCGGTTTTTCATTACCTAACATTCACTTTGATAAAACAAAAGAGGAAAAATATGGAGACTTGTCAACCAATGCTGCTATGCTTATTGCCAAAGAATTAAAATCACCTCCAAGAAAAATCGCAGAAGAAATTGTTAAAAATCTGGAATTTGATAATGAACTAATTTCAAAAGTAGAAATAGCCGGAGCAGGATTCATTAACTTTTTCATTTCAGATAATTATTATAAAAAGATAATTCAGATAATATTAAATGAAAAGAATGATTACGGTAAATCGTTACTGAATAAGAACAGTAAAGTAAATCTTGAATGGGTCAGCGCAAATCCTACGGGACTACTGCATGCCGGACACGGAAGAGCAGTTTGTCTGGGGAAAGCAATTGCAAATCTTCTTGAATGGACAGGTTATGAAGTAACAAGAGAATATTATTATAATGATGCCGGAAATCAAATGGCGGTTATGGCTAAGTCTGTCTATGCAAGATATATGCAGATATTTGATCCGGATTTCCCGTTTCCGGAAAACGGATATGCAGGTGATTATATTAAGGATATTGCGAAAATAATTTTCGATGAAAAAAAAGATTCTTTAAAAAATTCAGAAAGCATGGAGTATTTTCAGAAAGCCGGAGAGAATTTTACTTTCAAAAAAATTAAAGAAGATCTGAGTTCTCTCGGAGTTAAACATGATGTTTTTTTTAATGAATCTTCCCTCTATGAAAATAAAATTATAGATCAAACCATCGAAGAGTTTAAAATAAGAGGTTTGACTTATGAAGAAGACGGCGCAATATGGCTTAAGATGAACAAAGAAGAAGGATTTCAAAAAGACAAAGTTATAGTAAAGTCAACAGGGGAGCCGACTTACAGACTTCCTGACATTGCATATCATATTGATAAAATTAATAGAGGTTTTGATCTGATCATTGATATTTTCGGTTCTGATCACGGTGATACTTATAAGGAAGTTTTATACGGTGTAAGATCGCTGGGTTATGATGTTGAAAAGATAAAAGTTATAATTCACCAGATGGTTACCTTTAAAGTTGGTAATGAATCTTTTAAAATGAGTAAACGGAGTGATAAATCATATTATCTTTCCGATCTGATAAATGACATAGGGGTTGATGCAGTGCAGTTCTTTTTTGTAATGCGCGGAGCAAATACTCATCTTGATTTTGATATCGAACTTGCAAAAGAGCATTCGGAAAAAAATCCTGTGTATTATCTTCAGTATGCATTTGCCAGGATCTGCGGTATTTTAAGAAATGCTGATGACAATATTCCGGAATATAAATCTGCTGATCTCAGCAGGATAAATACTGAACTCGTAAAATCCGAAGAAGAAATAAATCTGTTAAAAGTATTGTCCCGGTTTAGTGATGAGGTTTTATCAGCAGCGTCAGGATTTGAACCGCATAAAATTATTTTATATCTGAATGAAGTTGCAGAGAATTTTCACAGGTTTTACCATAATAACAGAGTTGTTGATCCAGAGAATAAAGAGTTGTCGATTTCAAGATTGCTTATCTGTCTTGTAACTAAACAGGTTTTGAAAAATGGATTTGAAATAATCGGAATTAACTCACCTGAAAGGATGTAAAAAAAGACGGACAAGAATAACCGCCCGTCTGATTTTTTACTTTTGGTAAATCTCTTAATCTGTTACAGTAAATTTGAAATTATCAGTATTCCCGTTATACTCTGGATAATACATCAGCATTGCTTTGGACGGATTCACAGAATAGTCGCCGGGAATCTGAGCACGCATAATGTAAGAAAATTCATATTCACCTTTTCCGATATATGTAGAAAAGAAAGTGACTCTGTTGTCTCTGATCTCTTTATCTGCATACCACCATCTCCAGTAATAGTAAGGATAACCTTTGTAATTATTCTCATCTTCAATAGTGAAACTCCAGTCGTCTTTGATCACTTCAATTCCGGAAGGCAGCGGATCTTCAAGCATAAAATACTGATTCTCTTCTTTTGAATACACTTTCAATTTTACGAGTATGTCGTCGCCTGATTTTACATTCCCGTCAAAATATTTCTTTCTGTACGTGATCTTATCTTCAGTATAAGAATTATATTTTTCCAGTTTGAAATATTCCCGCTCAACTCTGAAGCCGGTTTCCTGTGAATAAATATTTTCCTGTGATAAATAATAAGTTGTGTACGATGAAAAGTAAACTTTTCCTTTACCTGATTTTTCTATTTTTATCTCATTCTGTCCGGGCTTCATAACGCTGTTATCTATTTTTATAAAATTACTTTTTTTGTAAACATCTTCCTTTGTAATATTTTTTTCTGCTTCGATCTTTCCGTTCACATATATTTTTACCGAATAATCAGGTTCAAGTTCACTTGAATATTTCAGATAATCTGTGATCGCATAAATAACCAGTGCCGTTTCCTGTGTATTCCTCCATGCAGTTCCTGCTCGCTGCATCATCAGCCATCTTATTATTTTATCTTTTAAATCAGAATTATTTTTAATTAAAACAATTGCTTTCAAAGCCATTGCAGTGGTCTGAACTTTATCATCCTGCCATCTGTAATGAAATTCTTTGCCTTCCCAGTATGCTGCTCCTTCACCGGTTGATTTCATACTGCTTTCCAGTTTGGTTAATTCTTCCAAAGCTTTACTTTCATCTCCCGAAAGTTTATATGTCATTGCAATGAGACTTCGAGCATAATCATTTACTTCAGATGGATTTAAATTTTCAATAACTTTTTTATTTAACTCTTCATTCTTTTCACCGGCAACAGCAAGACTGTATAACATATATGCTTTTGTAGTTGCATCCAGTTTAGGATCTGCATTGTTGAGCTGAGATTTCATTGCGTTAATACCATTTTTAAACGCGCTTTCATTGATCTCATATCCGGCTTTCTTTGAAAGTGAAAATCCGTAAATAACGTAGGCTGTCATATAAGGATTTGAATTATCATTTTCCCACCAGCCCCATCCTCCGTCAGAATGCTGAAAGCTGTAGAGTCTTTGTAAACCTTTGTTAACCATTTTCGGAAGTTCGGATTTTGTTGCGTCACTTAAAGGGACATTCAGTTCGGAAAATGTATTCGCAACTACAACAGTCGGCAGAAATCTGCTCATTGTCTGTTCGACACATCCGTACGGATATCCGATAAGTTCGTCAAGCGCAGTCAGAACTGTCGAAGCCAGTGAAGGATCAATTGATAATTTCATTCCCGTACTTCTCATATCTGTTCCATCAGGAATGTTAACGGTCTTTGTTTCTGTTTTAAACTCATCTGAAAAATCTGCAATTGTATTTGCATCAACTTTTAATCCTTTTGGCTGAAGCGGAACTTTCACTTCAACTGCATCAGATTCTTCATTTGTCAGGGCTTCCGCATAAAGCTTTGCTTCACCAAGAGGTTCAGTCACTTTGATTTTCCAGTCAATTCTGACATCAGTATCAGGAGCAATAACAATATTCTTTTCAGAATTATCTTCTATTGAAATATTTTCACCGCTGAATTTTATCTTTGTCTTTTTTTCAGCAGATAAATAATTATGAATGATTGTGGAAATAGTTACTTCATCTTTCTCCTGCAAAAATCTGGGAGTTTCCATTCTTATGATCAGATCTTTTCTGGTAATTACAGTGGAGGTCATTTGCCCCACCTTTGTATCTTCTGTAATTACTCTGGATGTGATTCTCCACGAAGTCAGATTGTCAGGATATTTTACAATTACAGTTGCATATCCGTATGCATCGGTGACAACATAAGGCGACCAGAAAATTGCATCACGAAAATCAGAACGAATTTCAGCTTCTTTAAAATCCGATTTTGATAAATCACCATCCTTTTCTCCCTTCATCTTCTTTTCGGGAGCGGACAATTTAAGTTCATCTGTCGTAATTGCATTTGTTCTTCCAGACCGGGAATCGTCTGATACCATTCCTGTTTGTTCGCTATAAATGAATTCATTCATATCTTTATTATTATATAAAGTAATTGTCTTTATCTGACCTTTATATAACTTTATTTCAACGAGATCATCTTTAGTTCTTTCATTGTAAAAAGCTCCGACTGTGTAGTCACCTTCAGGAAGTTTAAATTCGAAGTTACCGTCAAAATCTGTTGTTGCTGCAAAGTAATCTTCATTAATAACAATGACAGCATTGCCGATTGGATTTCCATTTTTTCTTAACAATCTTCCTTTTACTGTTGCAAGGTTTTTATCGCTAAGACTTTTCAGATTAAATCTTTCATAAATAGTAATAAGTCTTGAATTCCCGTTGCTGCTGTTGTTGCTGTTATATGCTGTTGACACATTTACATTTCTGTTGCCATAGAAAAATTTTCTTATGTCCTTTGTATTATCTTCTTTGATCGAATAAATACTTTCATCGACAATACCAATAGAGATTTCTGCGTTACTGACTGCATTTCCATAACTGTCAACAACTTTGACTTTCACTTCTCCTTCTTCTCCGGGTTTGTAAATTAGTTTAGATGGATCGATCTGAACTGTCAAAAACTTTTCTTCAGGAATAACAAGAACATTTTTGCCTGAATTAACAAATGTACCATCATAAATGTAATTCACGTTTATTTCAAAATTGGACATGTATTTATCTGTGATCGGAATTTCAATGATCTTTGAAGTTCCGGTAAATTTTTCAACTGAATATGAAATTATATCATCAGAATTAGTTGTAACTAAAACTGTTGCATCCGGATTTGCAAGTATAATCAATGCCTTACAGACTTCACCGGGTTTATAGCTGTCTTTATCAGGAATTATTTGTACACCGCCTGCCTGATTGTAATACCACCACATGTCTCCTTTTGAAACATAAAAGTATGAACTTGTCATGATCTGATTAGCTCTGTCATCAACAGCTTTTATATCGACTGAATATGCGCCTTCAACATCACCATCACCAATGTTATATGAAATAATTACTTTACCGTCACTCAATGTTTTCCCTGAAATAGAAGTAACCAAATCTTTTTTTTCTTTGTAATCATATCTCGACCAGGTAGTTTTGTAAATTGATGCATCGAAGTTTGTCTGAACAGGTTTATCCGAAAAATCATTTGCCATTACTTCAATATTTACTTTTTCACCGGGTTTGTAAATATACTTATCAACCTTTGCATTCAGATTAAATGCTCCTCGTGTAACCAATGCAGTTGTATTCCCCGAAATTTCTCTTCGGGATTTATCAATAACTTTTGCCTGAACAATATATCTATAATCAAAATCCATATAATACGGACGATACCAGCCATTATTGTAATTCTCCTGTTTGAAATCTTCATTTACTGAATATTCAATTTCAAATTTTCCTTCGCTGTTCAATTTTCCTGTTCCAGAATAAATCATTTCTGCTCCATTAAATCTCTGATTGTCATTTTGATTTTCATAATAATCTTCATACCACCATGAATATTCCGAAAACTGCCTCCATGGCTTGTAATATCGGACTTTGTAAATATTATATTCTACATCGGCATCTGCGACCGGACTTCCGAAAAAATATTTCGATTCTATCTCAGCTTTTAAAATATCTTTTCCGAAATATTGTCCTTTATCAGTTTTTACAGTAACCTTGTACTCTGGTTTTTTATACTGCTCAACTGTAAATGATGAAGAGTAAGAATTATTTTCATCAATGTTGGCATAAATTGTATAATCTCCGAGAGGAGCTTCTTCTTCAATTTTATATGTTCCGTTAAAACTTCCCATTTCATTTGTTCTTAAAATCTGCTTTGAGACTTCTGCGCCTTTTGAATCTTTGATAATTATTGTAAGCTCTTGATTTGAAAGCGGTTCAAGTCCGGAAAAGCCGTTACGTCTTATTGTTCCCTTGAAGTTTACCTCGGAGTTTGTTCTGTAAACAGGCTGTTCTGTATAAATGTAGGTATAGAATTTGTTTCCTGAATTTCCGAAAAACAAATAAGGATCAGACACAACTAAATCGTCATTGTAATTACCAATAATCATGGGAATAATATCTTCGTTTTCAGGAATACTGCCTGAATTTGTCAAAGTTTGAAAATAAATACCTTCAGATGTTTTACCGTTCCCGATTTTATTTTGTCCGAGGAAAAAATTAAGATCTACATTTGAAACCGGTGCTCCGGTTTTTCTGTCAACTACAAATGCAAGCATTGAGTTATTACCTGCTTTTGAAATTATTCCCAATGAAGATACAATAAATCCGCAGTAGGCAATTTTATTTCCAGATGTTACCTTTACCAGATATGCGCCTTTGGTGTTTATATTTATTGGTAAAGATTCGTTCATGCTATTGTAACTATAATCTTTGGAATATTTGAAATACTTTTTAAATGAATAAACAGATTCTGTCAGATAAGTAAGATTCAAACTATCTTTGCTTAATACATCAATATTATATCTCGAGGATTGTCCGGAGTAAAATGAACTGACATCTTTTATTTTGAGAATCTCAATGTTGAATTTAAGATCATCAGACTTTTTGTTTTTTCTGTCGGAATAATTATAAGAATAAATATTAAGTTTTATCTCATCTCCGGGAAAGTACAGATTACCAGTTGATATGGAAAAATTATCAGTTGAAGTTCGGGAGAATACTGATTGAGAGACAAAAATAGAGCAGATTAGTATAACGGAAAAAAGCAGGCTTGATAATACACTTCTTCTATTCATAATTTTATAATTATAATTAATTATTGAAATGTTTTTTTAAATTTTAAAAGATGTAATAAATTCTTAGATTGAATTAAACAGAATTGAAAACGAAATTTATAGACAACTCTAAAGCAATAGTTCCAGTTTACTGATTATAATGATAAAAAATATTTACAGTTAATGTTAAACGAATTAATAAAACCACCGTTTTTAGGATTTGAACCTGATGCGTTAAAATTCTTAAAATCTCTTTCCTTTCCCAAAAATAACAATAAAGCATGGTTTGATATTCATCGGGAAGAGTATGAATCATTTTTGAAAAAACCAATGCGCGATCTTATTGATAATTTAGCCGTGGAAATAAATAAAATTGACCCCGATATTGTAGTCAATTATAAATCAATATTCAGAATTAACCGTGACATTCGATTTTCAAAAATCAAAACTCCTTACAAAACTCACTATGCGGCAGCATTTGCATTCGGCAGAATAAAGTCGGCAGAAATACCGCAGTTCTATTTTCACTTCAGTTCTAAAGAGTTTATATTCGCGACAGGACAGTACAGTACGGAGACCGACAATCTAAAAAAGATCCGCAATAAAATTTATACGGATTTTAAAAACTTTAAATCTATCATAAATAAAAGCGATTTTAAAAAGATTTATAAAAATATTCTGGGAGAATCTCTTGCAAAACTTCCGAAAGGCTATGAAAATATTTCAACAGGCAATGAAGACCCGCTGCTTTTTAAAACACTGATGATGAAGCAATTTTATGTGGAGAAAATTTATGATCCTACAATTGTTTTGTCCGAAAAAGTGATAGATATTTTGCTGGAGAATATAAACCGGACTTATGATTTCACAAAATACTTATCTGAAGCAATCAAATAAAATTATTATAGAATATGAAGAATTTCAAAATTAACGGAATTAGTGTTACTGATCATGAGGGAGTGGGAATCCCTCTTTTATTTATTCATGCATTTCCATTATGCAGTAGGATGTGGGATGAACAGGTGTCTTACTTTAAGGATAAATACAGAGTCATAACTTATGATATCAGAGGATTAGGATACAGTAATGAACTTGAAGATTATCAGTATTCAATGGAAGAACTTGTAAATGATCTTTTCAGAATTCTTGATGAAATGAAACTTGAAAAAGTTATTGCCTGCGGTTTGTCAGTCGGAGGTTATATACTTTTGCGGGCTTTAGTCAGAGATCAAAGCCGCTTTACAAAGGTTATACTTGCTGACACAAAATCTGAAAATGATGACAATTCCGGTTTAATCAGCCGATCTGAAATGATCATAAGATTAAAAGCCGGTGAGAGGGAAAAAGTATCGGAAGAATTAATAAAAAAATTACTCAGTGAAAACGGATACAAAGATGAAAAGGTAAGAAAATTTGTTGAAATGATGATAAGCTGGATGGATGTAAAAGGATTATGCTCAGTTATTTTGGCTATGGCAACTAGAACAAATACTTTTTATCAGTTAAAAAATATTGAAACTCCCGCTTTGATCATTGTCGGGAAAGAAGATGCATTGACACCTCCGGTAAGATCTTTTTATCTGAGGGAATATTTAAAAAATGCAGTAATGAAAGTAATTCCGGAAGCAGGACATTTAAGTAATCTTGAATTTCCGGCAGAGTTTAATAAAGCAGTCGAAGAATTTTTATAAAATTAATTAAAATAAAATGAAAATCAATTTCACGGAAAAGCACACTGATGCAGGATTACTTATTATAAGAGCAGGCATTGGATTAATTTTTATGCTCATTTACGGAATTACAAAAATGACAGCCGGTCCTGAATTATGGGTTAAGCTGGGCGGAGCAATGTCAAAATTCGGAATAACATTCTTACCGGTTTTCTGGGGATTTCTGGCTGCTTTCTCAGAATGCGTTGTTCCGGTTTTTATTATTCTGGGTTTATTCTTCAGACCGGCAGTATTCATGCTTTTATTTACAATGTTCGTTGCATCAATAGTGCATTTGTCAAATTTAGATCCATGGACAAAAATTGCATATCCGCTTTCAATGGTTTTTCTGTTAGCGGGATTATTTCTGACCGGACCGGGCAAATTAAGTCTTGATCAAATGCTGTTCAAAAAAGAAAAGTTATAAATGAAATTAAAATTATATATTGAATATGACGGGACTCAGTATTCAGGATGGCAGAAACAAAATAATGCGAAAACTATTCAGGGTTCATTGATCAGGGCTGTTGAAACATCTTTTTCAAAATCAAAAGGTTTCAGTAAACTTATTGATCTGCAGGGTTCCGGCAGAACTGACAGCGGCGTACATGCGATTGAACAGATAGCGCATCTTGAATGTGAAACAATGATCGCTCCTCATATTTTAAAAATAAAAATTAATGATGAACTTCCTTCCGATATAAATATTCTAGAAATAGAAAAAGCCGATAATCGTTTTCATGCCAGGCATTCTGCAGATTCCAGACAGTATTTATATAGAATTTCAAAAAGAAGAACAGCATTCGAGAAAAGATATGTATGGTGGATAAAAGATGATCTGAATGTTGAGATAATGCAGGATTTAACCCAGTCATTTACAGGGTTGAAAGATTTCAGTTCATTCTCAGAAGCGGACAAAGAAGAAAAATCGACAAAAGCTCTTGTAGAATTACTTGAAATAACTGAAGAAGATGATCTGATATTAATCAGAATAAAAGCATCTCATTTTTTATGGAAAATGGTACGAAGAATTGTCGGAACACTTGCAGAGGCGGGCAGAGGAAATATGGTAAAAAAAGATATAGAAAGTTTTTTGAAATCATACTCACCTGTTCCTGCTAAGTTCACAGCTCCGCCTTCTGGATTATTTTTAGAAAAAGTTTTTTATAAATAAAAACCCGCATTTAGCGGGTATTTTATTTATGAATCGGGTAAAAGTAAATTGTAATTAATTGTTATTGATTATTCCCAAACCTAATGCCTGTGTTCCGGTAGCAGCAATAAAGCCTTTTAAATATAGTGTATATATTTTACCGCCGGAAAAAGTAACATTTGGAACTACTAAAACTGCTGTAGATTGATTTGCAAGTCTTACTTCAAGAGTATATGTCCCTGCTGTTACCGGTCTGAATGATGAAAACTCTTTAAATTCATAATCCGGGAAAAAAGGTGTGGTTTTTGTTGATGCTATTATATCAACAGCCGGTGTATTCGGAGAAAGATGAACAAATCTCAAATTTGCGTTTATACTTCCCGGAACTGTCAGATCATCAGTCAATACAAGAGGTTCTATAATATTAACAGAGTCCATTGCAAATATTGAATAACTTTTTCCTTCCTGATAAAAGTTGGTTGTGTCTATTACATTAAGTGAAGTCCCCGTTGCATTTAATCTTACACGATTATTTCCAACGGATAAAACTTTGTAAGCAGTTGATGTTCCATATGCTACATTAGAAGAAACTGTACTTGTGCCAATTAAAATATCTACATTGGGGGCATCAGGAGAGGCATGAGTTATCATTAAATATGGATAAACTGTTGTTGGCGGAGTTACAGATTCATCTTCATTGCATCCATTGAATACAGACATTGATGTTAAAACAAAAATGGAAATGAGGATTACTGAAAATTTTTTGATAAAACTTTTTTGAAACAGCATTTTTTTCCTTTCGGTTAATTTTTAAGATTACTGGTTAATAAATGGGGATAAATATCCGGGGTATTGAATTGTGTACAAATATAATGTTTAAACAGCGTTTTTACTATTCATTTAAAAAATTAACATAATATTTTCTTTTTTAAGATGTAGGAGCATTTTTATAAACTTAGTCACACAGTTAACTGAAAAATAATTCTAAATAACTTTAAATAAGTTATATTGAAATTTATTTTTGAAAAATTAAATTTGAATATTTAAAAAAAATTTATGAGTAAAAGAGTTCTGATTACCGGCGGAACAGGAATGATCGGAAGTCACCTGATCAAAAAACTTATTGAAAGGGGAGACCATGTTAAAATACTTAGCAGGGATATGGAAAAAGTTCATACAATTTTCAAAAATCATGTAAATGTCAAAGCGATTGACTTAAATAAATATAAATATCCTGAACAGTTGTCGAAAATCATTGAGCAAACTGATATAATTATCAATCTTGCAGGTGCAAATGTCGGTGATAAAAGATGGTCTGAAGAGTACAAAAATGAAATTCGCAACAGCAGAATAAATATTACCCGGCTTTTAGTTGATTCTATCAGACTTTCTGAAAATAAACCTGAATTATTAATAAGCGCCTCGGGTGTGGGAGTTTATGGATTCAGAGGCGATGAAATAATTACCGAAGATTCAAAACCCGGAAATGATTTTCTTTCAAAGGTCTGCATTGATTGGGAAGCAGAAGCTTTGAAAGCAGAAGAATCAGGAGTAAGAGTTTCTGTTATCAGAACGGGAATTGTACTTGATAAAAATGACGGAGCTTTAAAAGAGCTGCTTATACCGTTTAAATTTTTTGCAGGCGTTTATCAGGGTGACGGAAAGCAATGGTTTTCCTGGATACACATTATTGATACAGTGAATTTGTATTTGTTTGTGATTGAGAATGTTAATTTAAAAGGAGCAATTAACGGATCTTCACCGGATCCTGTAACTAATAAAGAGTTAATTAAAAGTATTAGTAAATTTAAAAAAACAGTTTTTACAACTTCGGTGCCGGGATTTATATTGAAAATTGCAGCAGGGGAGTTTGCGGAAAATCTTTTAACAGGTCAGAGAGTAATTCCTGAAAAAGCAGAAAATGCAGGATTTAAATTTATGTTTCCCCAATTGTCAGATGCGTTGAAGGATTTATTTAACAAAAACTGAATGTCATATAAAAATGAAATTATCCTGAACACATTTCAGGAGTTGATATATAAAATTACCGGGTCAGTAATTGAATCAGTTATTCAGTTAAAAGCGCATGCTTCGGAACGCAATATATTCAGACTGAAATCAAACGGTAAATCTTACGTAGGTATATTCAATGAGAATGAAAAGGAAAACATTGCTTTTGTAAGTTTCAGCAGGACATTTTTAAATCTCGGATTAAATGTTCCGGAGATATTAAGTGTTTCTGATGATTCATTGTTTTACATTGAAGAAGATCTTGGTGATACGACTTTGTATGAATTTGCACAGATCTCAAATAAAATTTCTGTTATGGATTATTATGAAAAAGCTTTATCTGATCTGTTGAAATTTCAGATCACGGCAAAAGACAGCATTGAGTATAAATATTGTTATCAGACAATGAAGTTTAATGAAAGAGTGTTGAGAGAAGATGTAAAAAAATTCAGTGATTATTATCTCGGTAAAATTTCCGGAAATAAAGAATTATTAAAAGAGGCAGAAAACATAACTGAAATTTGCATTTCTCTGATTCAGAATGTTCCTGATGATTTTTTTATGTACAGGGATTTTCAGCCCAGAAACATAATGATAATGAATAATGAATTATATTATATAGATTATCAGTCAGGCAGGAAAGGACCTTTGCAGTATGATGTAGCTTCATTTCTGTATTCAGGAAGTATAGATATTAATGATTCTGAAAGGATGTTTCTTCTATCACATTATGAAAATGAACTTGGAAATTATATTGAGTATAACAAAGAAGAATTCAGAGTGAATATTTATAATTTCGCATTTATCAGATTACTTCAGGTTCTGGGAAGTTATTCATATATATTTGAAAAAAGAAAAGATGTTAAAATGAAGGATAAGATCTCAAATGCTTTGATAAAAATGAAAGGTCTTAACGGATATATAGAAAATGAAAAAGTGAATGGATTTATAAAAAATCTAACTCGATAAAACAAATGGGGATCTACTCATATCTCAGCGCATCTATTGTGTTAAGTTTTGCGGCTTTATAGGCAGGATACACTCCGAAGACAATTCCTACTATCGAACAAACAGCCAGCCCGATCAATACCCAGTCATAAGGAATTACAACAGGACTAGAAAGGAAGAGCCCAATTAAATTTCCGGTGATCAGTCCCAGCAAAATACCTATTATTCCGCCAACCTCGCAAAGTATAATAGCTTCTATAAGAAATTGTTTAAGTATGCTTTTGTTATTTGCTCCGATTGCTTTTCGAATTCCGATCTCTTTTGTTCTTTCTGTTACAGAGACAAGCATTATGTTCATAATCCCGATTCCTGCAGCAAGCAATGCAATAAATGAAATGAATCCCGCTCCGTATTTGAAATATTGCGTAAAAGTATTTACCTGTTCGATCAATGAATCATTGGAAAAAATTTCGAAACTGTCTGCTTCACCCGGTTTATCTTTTCTGATAGATCTCATTACACTAACAGTATTTTCTAAAGTTTCGTTAAAGGATTCTTTAGAAGGAGCCTGAACTGCTATATTAAGAGTTCTGTTATTTTTTCCGTAAATCTGCTGCATTGTAGTAATGGGGAGAAGTGCAAAATTATCATTGCTTTGTCCCATCGCCTCACCTTTTTTTTCAAAAACTCCGATCACGGTGAACTCATTGTTATCAATTACAATTTTTTTACCGATCGGGTCAAGTACAGGAAAGAGTTTTTCAACTACATCCATACCAAGTACAGCAACTCTGTTATTATTAATAAGATCAGTTTCAGTAAAAAATCTTCCGAACTGAATAGCTTTGTTGTTGCATTCCATATACTGAGCATTTACTCCACCAACAGTAAAACTGGGATTTGTTGTGTATCCATCACTCTTAAATGTTTTACCATATATATAATCTTCAAGTGAAATATACTTATACATAGTAGCTTTTTCCATTAGTCTGACACCTTGTTCATAGGAAATATCAGGTCTGTTTTTGTATTTATTTCGTGATCCCGGACCACCGATTTCCACTGCAGGAAACTTCTGAATTTGAAATGTACTACTTCCGAGTTCACTCAATCCGCCTTCAATTCCTGCCTGTAATGCATTAAGCAAGGTCATTATTGTAATTATTGAAAATACCCCGATAACGATCCCTGCTAAAGTCAGAGATGCTCTGAGTTTATTGGATCTTAATGTACTTAACGCTATTTTTATTAATTCTGATAAACTCATAATATTATTTTATTCATATCTTAAAGCTTCCACCGGATCCATCTTTGCCGCATTCCATGCAGGAAAAAATCCCGCCATTACACCGAATAAAGCTGAAACGAATAATCCGAGAAAAATTACCCATAAAGGCATAGATGTAGGTAAAACAAATGCATTTATGATCAGACTTATCGGGAAAGAGATAAGAAGTCCTATAATCCCTCCCAGCAGACAAATTGTAATTGATTCTATGAGAAACTGATACATTATAGTTCTTCTTTTTGCGCCAATTGCTTTCCTGATCCCTATCTCCTTGGTTCTTTCTTTTACTGAAACAAACATTATATTAGCAATACCTACAGATCCAACTATTAGTGATAATGAAGTAATCAAAGTACCTATTACTTTTATCAAAGAGGTAACGCTTTCAAAAGTGGATTTAAAAACTTCCTGCTGATTTACTCCAAAATCATTACTTCCGCCAATGGGGACTTTTCTTGCTTTTCTCATAATTGAAATTACTTCTTCCTTTGTTTCATCCATATTCTTTATGTCTGCAGCTTTGATATTTATTGAGATGCTCCTTTTGCCTCCGAATAATTTTTCAAATCTTTCTATTGGAATAATAACCCTGCTGTCAAGACTGAATAATCCGAGAAAACTTCCCTGTTTCTGCAATATTCCTATTACTTTAAATGAATAAGAGCCGATCTTTATTGTTTTCCCGATAGGATCTGTATTTTCAAAAAATGCTTTTTTAATATCGGTACCGATAACTACCACAGGATATCCGCCATCAGATTCCTTTTTTGTAAAAAATCTGCCGTCTTCCAGATCTATTCCAAATGTTTCCTGATAATCAAAAGTTGTTCCTATACAAAATACATTTTCAAGTACAAGGTCATTATACTTCAGTGTTTTTGGACCTGAAACCGATGGGCAGGTTACTGTAGCCGACTGTATGTTTTTGGTCAAATAGTCAAACTGCACATTTGTAATGTCTTTTCTGTTTTTGTAAAACGACCAGTCTTCTTTCCCGAACCATTCAAATTTCTGTACATATAAAACATCTGCTCCTACTGCTGAAATGCTCTTTTCAAATGCACGGTTAATTCCTTCAATAGCAGTCTGCATCAGAGTAACTGAAGTAACTCCGATCACAATTCCCAGTGTTGCAAGAAATGAACGGAGTTTATTGGCTGTTATTGCTTTGTATGATATTACTAAATTTTCTTTTATTTCAAGAAAAAAATTCATTGCAGCTTTTTAAATTCTTTAGATTAAGATTTCTTTCTTTTCTCTCTTTGCTGAACCTTTCTTACTTAATGCATCGCTTTCTATCAATCCGTCTCTGATCTTGATTATTCTGTGAGCATGCTGCGCAATATCTTCTTCATGAGTTACAATGATTATTGTATTCCCTTTTTGATTAAGCTCTTCCAGCAAAGCCATAATTTCTTCTCCTGTTTTTGTATCAAGATTTCCGGTTGGTTCATCAGCAAGTATTATTGATGGGTCATTTACCAAAGCTCTTGCAATTGCAACTCTTTGTCTCTGACCGCCTGAAAGTTCATTCGGCTTATGCTTCATTCTGTCCTGCAAACCGACATTATACAGTGCTTCTTCAGCTTTTTCTACTCTTTCCGCCTTGGGAATTCCTCTATAAACCAGCGGTAATTCCACATTGTGCAATGCATCACTTCTCGCCAGCAGATTAAATGTCTGAAACACAAAACCAATTTCAATATTTCTTATTTCTGCCAATTCGTCATCATCCATTTCACTTACCTTCTTATTGTTCAAAAGATATTCGCCGCTTGTAGGTGTATCAAGACATCCGATAATATTCATCAATGTAGATTTACCCGATCCGGAAGGACCCATAATTGCTACATAATCATTTTTTATTATGTTTGTTGTAACGCCTTTTAATGCATACAACTCTTCAACTCCCATAATATAAAGTTTTGTAATGTCCTTCAGTTCTATTAAAACTTTTTTATCATCCATTAAATTTGCTGATTTTTTTTAAATTTAAATCCATTATTCGTCGTCTTTGGATTTCATTTTCCTTTTCTTAATTTCATTGTCTATTTCCACTTTCGAACCATCTTCCAATTCCTTATTTATCGCTTTAAAAGTACCTTTAACTACTTCCTGTCCTTCGTTTAATCCTTCAACTATTTCAATATAAGAATCATCGCTGATACCTGTTTTAACTTCAACTTTCTTTGAAGTACTGTTGTCAATAATAAAAACAACTTCTTTAGGTTTAATTCTTTTCATCATTTTTTCTTCGGATTCTCTTTTCAGATTTTCGTTCTCTTCTTCTTTTTCGTCACTTTCTCCGGTTAATAATTTGTTATTCATTGTTTCATCACGTGTTGTGACGGACTGTATCGGCACCGATAAAACATTCATTTTCTTTTCAACTTCAATATCTACTGTACAGCTCATTCCCGGTCTCAGATCTACATCATTATTTAAAATTCTTATTTTTACAATGAAATTAACAACTTCATCCTGTGTTCCCTGACCGGTCGAACTTGCAGTATTTGCAATTTCATAAACATATCCGTTAAATACTTTGTCAGGATAAGCATCTATTTCAATTTTCGCAGTATCACCAAGTCTTACAAAAGCCACATCTGTTTCTCCAACTTCTACCTGACATTCCATTTTTGAAAGATCAGAGATCGTCAGAATATTTGAACCCTGATTTGAAACTGTTCCCAGAACTTTTTCACCGGTTTCATTATTCAGCTGAGTTACAGTTCCGTTGATAGGTGAGTAAATTGTTGTTTTTGAAATGTCATAATTTATTCTTGACATTCCTGTCCTCTGCTGATTTATCTGTGCTGTGTTTGTATTTATCTGAGCAAGTGTCTGATCATAATTGATCTGTGCATTATCCAGATCACTTTGAGAAGCCAGACCTTTTGAATTCAATTCCTTTATTCTGTCAAGCTCCAGTTTGAATTTTCTCAATGTAACTTCGCTTAGCTTTAAATTACTTTCCGCAACAGCGATTGAAGCATTCTGTTCCTGAATCTGTGGAGAATATGCATCCTGTTTGATCTTAACCACAAGGTCATTTTTTTTTACTTCTTCACCTTCTTTAAACGGAAGTGAAATGATCTCTCCGCTGATCTCAGAGCTGATGTTCACTTCAATTTCAGACTGAATCTTTCCGGTAGCTGTAACTAACTGTGTTATATTTCTTGGGATTATTTTTTCTGTTTGAACTGTTATAAGCTCTTCTTTTTTGCTGGAAATAATTGCAGCAATTACAATAATAACTAACAACAGCAATCCTAAAATCCAAAGAAGCTTTTTCTTCCCTTTCTTTTTCTTCTTATTTACTGTCACCTTGGCAGGCGGCACAATTGGTTGCACTGGAGTATTTGCTTCTGACATATTTTGATAATTAATTTATTTTTATAATTCTAAAAAATTTAATAACTCAGATCACCTGTGTAATAATTTAATTTTTTCTCTGCAAGCAAGAAATCATAATAAGCTTTTATCTTATCAATTATCAACAAGTTAAGTTTTGTGCTTGCTGTCTGAACATCAAGCAAAGTTCCAAGTCCGACTTTATAATTTTCTTCTGACAAAAGTTTATCCTGCTCTGCAGATTTTATATTTCTGTCTATGATCTCAATTTGTTTGCCTGCCGTCTGAATGTCCAGATATGATTTTTTTAGATCACTTCTGATCTGCTGCTGAAGCTGATTCAGATCATCCTGTTTTTGCTTGATTGAAATTTCGGAAGCCTGGCTTTTATTGGTAAGTTTAAAACCCTGAAAGATAGGATAATTCAGATTCAAACCGAATGAAAAATTTCTTGAATTTCCGACATCTTCTATTCTTGATGCATTCAGATTATAACTCAAAAATGCTGATATAGTGGGAAAATACATGTTTTTTTTATCAATACTATACTGCACCTGATTGATCCTGATATCCTGCAATGTTGATTTATAGTCATATCGGTTTTCCTTTGCAATATTCAGCAGTGATTCTGTATTTGCATTTTTATTGATAATGGTTTGAAGCTCCGCATCCGTAATATCAATATTAATATTATCGTCAGATACTGTAAATTCTTTATTGATCTCTGCATTCATAGCAAATAATAGACTGACCTTACTTTTATTATATTCATTTATGGACCTTTCAAGGGTTAATTCATTTTGCGCTACAAGTACATCCTGTTTGTAAACATCAGCAATAGTTCTTTTCCCGACATTCATGTATTCTTTTATCTTGTCTAACTGAAGCTGAGAATCAGCAAGATTATCCTGATTTGCTTTTACGATCCTTTCATTTTTCAAAACATCAAAATATGCAACAGTGACTCTGTAAGCGATATCATACTTTTCTTTATTTATATTTATTTCAACAGATCCTTCGTTTTCTTTTGCAATATCAATTTGTTCGTAATTAGAAAAACCGTTGAAAAGAACAACCTGTGAATTTAAACCCAGTCCAAAATTATTGATCCATGAATCCTGTTCCGGAATTTGAATCGGAATTCCGTTTTGAAATGTTACGGTTCCTCCTGAATAAGTGTTGTTCCTGCTCCAGCCTGCATTCATAAAAAGATCAGGAAACAAATTTCCCTTTGCTGTTTTTGTGGAAAGCTTTTGCACCTGCAGATTCTTTTCTAAATTTGATACAGCAGTGTTGTTCTGAATTGCAGTACTGACAGCCTGGTTTAATGTTATGTTTTCCTGTGATAGTGATATATTGGATTTGGAAATTAAAATAATGAAGAGTAAAAGAAATAAGACTGATTTTTTTTTCATTTATTATTTATTTCGGTTAGAAATCTGTTTGTAATTGACGTAAGTGAAATTAATAAGTTTCAGCTAAAACAAATATGTAAAAATTAAAAATGTTTGTTCAATTTTAATGGTGAATAGAATAAATGTTCATTGGAAATTAAAGATTTTAATCAAAATTAAATCTGTACTTCCTTTGTTTTGTATCTTTGACTGATATCTTTAAATACAGGTTTCAGTTACTATTGATGTTTTATTTTAATCCGTAATAAAACATTGATCCTGCTTCGGAAATCTGCTTTGTAATTTTAAAAAGCAGCAATGCAGTAGTGATAAGTTCTGATTCAAATTTCAGCATACCTGTTTTTAAAAAAGGAATTTTGCTTTCTGCTGAATTCTTATCTTTGTTAAATGTATTTACCATATCCGTTACATTCTTTAATATAATACTATAGTTTTTATCATAAATAGTTTTTGTGTTCGTTAAAAATTCATTTACATATTCTAGCCTCTTATCCTCTTCAGTTTGTTTTGTCTTTTTAAGTTTAATGTTCAGTTCTTCCTGATTTTTCAATATTTCTTTTTTATATATATTCATATTGATAGTTATATTCTCAGATGCTTTAATTCTTTTATCCATTATTTCTTTAACATCACTTATAACATCTGAATTTATACCTCCGTCTTTCGGGGGCATACCGCCCGGAGGACCGGCTCCCGGCGGAAGTTTTGGCATTTCAGTGCTTGATTTGAATGCATTCAATGCATTCGTTATCTCAGTCTGAATTTTTACTAATTTTGTTTCCTGTTCAGTGATGTTAATCCCAGCAGAGACCATTTTCTGATTTGAATCAAGAGGAAATAGTACGGATGCTTCTTTACAGTTGACAGGAGGACTGATTAATTCACTGAATACAGATACAAAATCATATTTAACCTGTGCATTGATTTTAACTGTCATTAATAAAACTGCAATAAAAATTCCGATTAATTTAAACATTTTACTTTTACTGTTTAATTTGATTTTTAAAACTATTGAAAATATAAATTGCTGATGTAAATTTATGCAGCAAAATAAATTCAATCTGAAATTTTTAAGAAGGTTATATCTCCTTTATCTAGAAAATTTAAATTCAATAAAATATGAAAGAAATATACTGGCAGGTGGGATTTCGGATAATTTTAAAAATAATATATTCAATAAAACTTTGCACTTTTAAGATATGAAGTAAACCGGTATTACTTTAAACCCGACTCTTCCCATACACTGCCGGGTACAATCAATTCAATTTCAAAGTAAAGATCATAAAATATCTTTTTATAATCCGGAGATATATTTGACGGAACGGGAATAATCTGCGCTTTTTCTCCTCTTTCTTCTTTCTTTTCAGGTACCGGTCCAGGTCTTCCTATATCGTCTTTTGGAGGTAATTTTTTTCTGTCAAATTTATATTCATAATTATCACCAAATTTTTCTTCAAGTGTAAGAGTCATTGTATAGATACTGTTGCTTTCCGGAGAAAAAGTAGATAACAGAGCCTTCGGGTCGATCTTATAAATCCCGCTTTTACTGATCTTACCGTTAAGGTAATTCAGATTTTTCCGGCTGACGTTAAAATCAATTTTATTAACTTTGCCGGATTTAAAATATTCCAGGCTTCCTTTTCCGTCTGCATCAATATTAATTGTGTAATAGGATTTTGAATTGTCTGTACCCTCAGAGTGAGTGTAGGATATCTTGTCCCAGTTATAACGGGCATTTACGCAATTAATGCTTAAAAATAAAAAGATCAGTATTATTATTAATTTCATTTTTATTTTAATTTTTTACAATTTAGTTAAAATTTGATTAATATTCATTTTAAAATTATCTGGATTTATAAACCGAATGCAGGGATTTTCAAAATTAAAATTTTTCAGGTATAAAAAAAATAGTTGTGATTTTGCAAATTATTTTATGTAAATTCGAAAAAGAAATTTACTCACATAAATTTTTCAAAAGCGAAAGGGGCTATTTTGAAAGTTTTAATTTTCAATCATCCACCGTAATTCTTCCTGATCATAATTTCACCAATTCTTCTTATATTTTTTTCTAAATATCATTCAATTCACTCAATTTTTAAAATGCGAAAGGGGCATAATGAAAATTCTCAAACAAAATCGTCCGCCTTAGTACCATTAAAATTCAGTAAAATCCGTACATTTAACTTATTTAATACAGTTAATTCTAAAATTAAAAAATGCAATTAAATTAATTAAACAGAAAGGGGACTACAATGAAACACTTTACAAAAGTTATATACACATTTTTACTGGCGGTTTTAATTTTCCCATTTGAATTTGCCATTGCTCAATTCCAGACAGGGGATGTATTTGTAGCAGTTGCAAACGGTCAGGTGCAATGGAGACAGCCAAACGGTACTCTTGTCCAGACATTAAATACAGGTCAGGGAGGATTTACAACAGGTATGGCTTTTGACACAGCAAATATTCTTTATGTAACTAATTTTTCTGCCAATTCTGTATCTAAATTTGATAAATTCGGTAATCTGATCGGGTTAATAGGGACAGGATATTCAACGCCGGAATCAATAGTTTTTGATAACGCATCGAATTTTTATGTTGGAAATTTAAATAACGGAATCAGAAAGTATGATTATAATGGAAATTTTTTAGGAACTTCTTATTCAGGCAGAGTGGACTTTATGGACCTTCAGGCAGATCAATGCACAATGCTTCGTGACACAGAGGGCAATTTTATTGCAAGACATGATGTGTGTACAAATTCGCCACTTACTGATTTTGCTACAAGTATCAGCGGTCAGGCATTTGCATTGAGAATATTGACAAACGGAGATGTATTGTTAGCAGATGGTGGTGATATAAAAAGATTTAATTCTGCAGGTACACAGGTCCAAAGTTATGATGCAACCGGAGAAAATTCCTGGTTTGCTCTGAATCTTGATCCTGACGGTCAGACATTCTGGAGTGCTGATTTCAGTTCAGCGAATGTTTACAGATTTAATATTTCAACCGGTGCAGTTGTCAGCTCATTTAATACCGGAACAGGTGGAAGTACTGTATTCGGTCTTGCAGTACAAGGTGAAATCACAGTTGCAACTCAGCTCTTCATTGATCTGACACCAAGAAATGCTATCAATCCAATTAATACACAGCATTGCGTAACAGCTACAGTTACTGATCAGAATAATGTACCTCAGGCAAATGAAGCAATAGATTTTGTTGTCAGAGGAACTCATACTGCATCAGGCAGCGCGAACACAAATACAAGCGGACAGGCTCAATTCTGTTATATGGGAACAACAGTCGGATGTGATACGATTTTTGCAACAATCAGGTCTACAGGAAAAACAGATACAGCATACAAATGCTGGGATAATCCGTTACCTGTTGAACTTAGCTCATTCACATCATCAATTGACAACAAAAATGTCACATTGAACTGGACTACATCAGAGGAAGCTAACAACAGCGGTTTCGATATTGAAAGGAAATCCGTAACCAGTGAAAACTGGACTAAGATCTCTTTTGTAGACGGAAACGGTACAACTTCAGGTTCGACTGATTATACTTACACTGACAGAAATTTGAATTCAGGTAAATATAATTACAGACTGAAACAGATTGATTTTAACGGTAACTTCGAATATTTCAATTTAAGCAATGAAGTTGTGATAGGAGTTCCGGATAAATTCAATTTGTCACAAAATTATCCTAATCCTTTTAATCCATCAACTACTATAGGTTTTGATTTACCGAAAGACGGAAACGTAAAATTGTCGGTATTTGATAACAGCGGTAAATTAGTTTCAACTATAGTTAACGGATTTAAATCAGCAGGAAGTTACAATGTCGAATTCAATGCTTCAAATCTTTCAAGTGGAGTATATTTCTATAAGCTTGAAGCTAATGGTTTCAGCAAAGTAATGAAAATGTCACTTGTAAAATAAGATCTAAAATAGTTTCAATAAAAAAAAAAGGCAGGTTGAAGAAACCTGCCTTTTTTTTATTAAAAAATGAAATCGTTAATTAACTAATCTGCTTTTATTTTATACTCATATATTTTGCTTTCCTCTCCGGATTTAACAATATATTTGACTTCGACCTTGTGTTCTCCTTTTGATAAAGCTGTCTGGAAATCAGTTTTAGGCTGTCTTTGTGATGTTTGCATTCCGAAAGCTTTATTCTCTCCTGTATCTGTAAATTCACCTTTACCGTCTAACCTGTACATAATATTAGTGGCAAGATAATCTGTGCAAATGAAAATTACTGAATATTCACCTCCCCCAACAGGATATATCTGAACCTGCACAGGATTTTTGATCATATCTCCCAGCGGACCGGTTTTATTTAAATTTGTCTCAGTCTGCAGAATTTTCTGAGCTTCTGTTAGCATATCTGCGCTTATAAAATATTCTTTTAACTGTTTGTTGACAGGAAGTTCAGTCATATTATCCAGATATTTTACTTCCTTTGCTCTGTCAAGCATAGATGCCTGAGGAAGATTTGAATAAGAGTATTCCGTGATCAGCATATAAAGTAACGGTGCTGACGGATCGCCTTCAGCATAAATTTTTTCATACTCTTTTACCCGGTCGGATCTGTCATCATTGATCTTGGCATTCATTATTTTAATGGTCTGATTTCCTGAATATTTCTCTGAGAGTCTCATGAAAAAATCTTTTAAATAATCAGTTCCTTTAACATTTTTTGTAACTTCAATATACTGGAGATAAGGATCTATATATATAATATTGAAATTAAAAAATTTTTCAAAAGCTTTTATCGCATCTTCATTCATTCCTTTAAGTTTATATAGTACTGCATTGCTGTACCATTCCTGAGGAGTTCGCGGATCACTGATTATTCCGCCGTTTAGATCTACCTGTGTTATTTTTGCCGTAAGATTATCCAGCTTGGAATCCACTTTTTTTACATCACCTTTTATTTCAGTTACATCCTCGCCAATTTTCAAAACGTCAGACTGTAATTTTGAGATGGCATCTATATTGTTTGCTAAATATCCCTGAGGTGGTCCGGCTTTTGAGATCGGGATGTAAATACCCCACATCATAGCAAACAAAACAAAGAAAAGAAACCCTGCTACCCATTTTTCCTTGTGTACAATTTTCCCTTCTTTTGTTTTAAAATAAATCAAAAAAATGCCGGTTATAAGCGCTCCTGCCAGCGCTGTCAAAAGAAAAATAAATCCGAAATCAGCAAATGGTTTCAATACATCACTGATGAACCCGCCGACAGATCCGACAAGAGTTACAGGCACGAGTGATTTTTTAAAAAAGTTTTTGATTTCCATATAAAAATTTTATTTTTGTAAAATAATGTATATGGCGGAATTATAAAAGACTTTTGGTTTTGATTGAAGTTACCTTTGGAAGGAAATTGAATTTCGCGGATAATCAGAATAATTGCGAAGAAAATTTTTTGAATGGAATTTTGTATTTCACCGGATTCAGAATTAAAAATACCTGCCAGGATTGTTACTGATTAATATTTTTTCCCCAAAAAATATTTTCATCCAAACAGGTAATTAATTTGCTTGTATAATAATTTTGCGTTTACTTTTCTTTGTATTTTGTATAGGTCTAAACTCAGTGTAGATTCCAAAAAATTTATTTTTTCATAAAGAATATAAGTCTTAAATATAAGAAGAACCTGCCCGGTATTACTCACCAATAATACTTTAGTGGGCAGGTTTTTTTGATGGGTAATCTATAAAATTAAATTTTCATTTTAAACTTATTTGAATGAACTTCTTGAATTTTAAAATGCAAATCCGGGATTATTTCAAAAAATTATTTACTTTTATGAAATCATTAAATTCTTTTTTCAATATAGTAACTGCATTCTTTATGCCACTAAGAATTGCGGAATTTCATAAATAAAATTACTTATATCCGGTTCATTACTGCCAGTATTGACAAATTTTGTCTGAATATTTGTCATCATAGTTCTTTACAGCATAAGGTATTTCTTTATTACAGACATAATAAAGAAAATGAATTTCGAAATGGATTTTTGACTTTAAATAACATTTTCGATGGGCTAGTTTTGAATAATCAACCTATTTCTAATTTCACGTTTACAAAAATGAAAAATATATTATTAATTTTTATTCTGTCTGTGTGCAGTATCGCTTACTCCCAGGCTGATAAATTATCAGGCTCAGAAGAGTGTTCCAAAAAAAGAATGAATGGTAAAAACTCTGTTCATACAATTGAATTTGATTCACCCAATACTCCGGTCCATTCTTTCAATATTCTGAATTACAAATTAAATCTTGATATTTATAATTGTTTTATCTCTCCTTATCCAAGATCGTTTACAGGTACAAATGAGATCATTATTAAAATTGACACTTCTCTAAATTCAATTAATCTGAATGCAAATAATGCTTCTCTGGTAATCGACACTGTAAGGCTCGGTTCATTACCATTGACATATACACACTCGGGAAACATACTTAATATAACTCTCGACAGAACATACACTCCCGGTGAAACTGTAATTATAAAAATTTCATACCATCACAATAATGTTACTGATAAGAGTTTTTATGCAAGCGGCGGAATGGTTTTCACTGACTGTGAACCTGAAGGAGCAAGAGGATGGTTTCCATGCTGGGATAAGCCCTCTGATAAAGCTACACTTGATCTTACAGTCAGAGTTCCTGCAACTGTGGTACTTGGTTCAAACGGCAGGCTGGCAGACTCAATAGTTTCCGGCGGAGCAATTTTCTATCGCTGGATAAGCAGAGATCCGATCGCTACATATTTAATGACCATGATCGGAAAGGTCGGATACAATCTGGATATTGTTTACTGGAAGAAACTGTCAAATCAAAATGACAGTATTCCGATCAGATTTTACTGGAATACCGGTGAAACCGGACTTGCAAATATAAAAGCCAAGATGCCTTTAATGATGACTCGGTATTCTCAAATGTTCGGAGAGCATGCTTTTGAAAAGAATGGTTTTGCAACGGCAAATAATCTGTTTACCTGGGGTGGAATGGAAAATCAGACTCTCACTATACTTGCTTCGAATTACTGGGGTGAAAATGTTGTTGCTCATGAATTCGGACATCAGTGGTTTGGTGATATGATCTCACCGGGAACCTGGGCAGATATCTGGTTGAATGAAGGTTTTGCAACTTATTGCGAAGCTTTATGGAAAGAATCAACTTCAGGATACACTTCCTATAAATCTGCAATTAACAGCAATGCAAACAGTTATCTCTCATCAAATCCAGGCTGGTCAATATATAATCCGAGCTGGGCTGTTATAACTCCGGATCAGAATACTTTGTTTAACACTGCTATGACGTATTATAAAGGCGCGTGTGTTCTTCATATGCTCAGATATGTATTGCAGGATACTTCAGTGTTTTTTAACAGCTTGAGAGGATATGCAACAGATACTCTGAGTTTCAAATTTAAAAATGCCGTAACAGCTGATTTCATTACAAAAATAAATACAGTTTCCGGACAGGATCTTTCATGGTTTTTTAATCAGTGGATCTATCAGCCGAATCATCCTGTTTATGCCAACACCTATAATTTTTCTGGCTCAGGAAGTAACTGGACTGTGAAATTTACGGCAAAACAAACACAGTCTAATCCGGCGTTCTTTAAAATGCCTCTTGAAATAAAAATCAACTTTTCAGGTGGTACGGATACTACTATCAGGGTAATGAATGATGTTAATAACCAGTTGTTTACATGGAATTTTAACCGTCAGCCGACTGCTTTGACATTTGATCCGAATTCCAATATAGTTTTAAAACAGGGTACTACAATTGTCGGAATTGAGAATTCTTTTACTGAATTACCCGGTGAATTCAAATTAAATCAGAATTATCCGAATCCATTTAACCCGTCAACAAACATAGATTTTCAGGTTCCTGTGATGTCTGTTGTGAAAATTACAGTTTATAACAATCTGGGAAAAGTCATGAATGAACTGGTCAATAGATCTTTTGATGCGGGAAATTACTCGGTAGAATTCGATGCTTCTGATTATCCCAGCGGAATTTACTTCTATAAGCTGGAAACAAATGGATTTGCTGAAACAAGGAGTATGGTTTTAATGAAATAATTTTATCAAACCTATTTGACAAAATAAAAAAAACTTGTCCGGGTTTTACTCCATAATATTATTCCCCAATAACATTTTTACTTCCGGACAGGTTTTTAAAAAGATATATTTAATGATCTGACATTTTTTAAGATTTCAATAAACTACCGGTGATTTTAAAATACTTAATAGGATTCATTTCTGTTGTTTTTATAAATAATTTTTTTAAGTCTTCGGTTGGAATATTTTTTATCCAGTCCCTTTCATTATTTTTTCTGTATCTAATTTTGCTTCCAAGTATAATTTTCTGATTTCATAATCATTATTCTTCCTTTCAATATCATCCATAAATGAAAAATTCTTTTTGACAATTCCATTTTTCTTCACAATTTTAAAAAATTAAATTATAATTAAAATTCTGACTTTGCAGGCTAAGATTAAATATTAGTTTCAAGCTTTAAACTTTTATAATTCATTTATTTTATTTCTTCACTTCCTGTTACATAAAGCTGATAGTTATTATCCTCTGTTTTTAGCATATATATTATTCTTCTTCTTCCATCTGTGGAATCAGTTCCTGAACTACTGCTTTTGTATACAGGGAATTCACGAAAGATCTTTTTACCGGATATATAAACCGAATCATGTCCCATATAACCGTTGAACTTCTCATTTTTCTCGACATCTTCAGTAGTTATTTCCTGAACTATTATTTCACCAAATGAAGTATCATTTAAGGAAGCAACTCCAATAATTTCCATGAATGACTCTGATCCGGTTGATTTGGTAAAAACATACATTTCTTCAAAGCCATTATTATCCAGATCTGATAATACTGCATTTGTCATCGGATTTTTATTCGGGTATTTTAATGTGTCGTGAGAGTTTTTAAAACCTGAACCGCTTATATAAAAATTGCTCAGACTATAACCGGGTTTAGATTCAACAATTGTGTATATTTTGCCGGATTTTGTTTTCATTTCTTTTTTTACAATTAAGGTAGTGTCCTTTTTGATCGTCATTATTTCAGTTGAATCTTTTTTAATTACAGTTTCAGGCTTTTTCTCAGAGCATGATGTAATTATGGCTGAGATTACAAAAGTTATGAAAATTAATGATCTCATTATTTATTGTTTACAGATTAATCAATTTTGTCTTTTAAAAATCTGCAGATTTAAACCATGACTCTACAAAAATATTTTTTCGGGAAGTTGTTTACCCATATAAATTAATATGCTTGTGCTGGATGATTGTTCTCCGTTTTATTCACGGATACTCTTTTTATGAATTCCGATATTCTTGAATTTGCATAAACACCAAAAGCATCTATAAGTATTCCCTGTGTTCCCGATTTGGTTGTTATTGCATAAATTATTGACGCATCATCCGGATTTGAGTCACCTTCGTATCTGTTAATTCTGTTTATTATTACTTCGTCTGACTTAAACTTCTCATTTGTATCATTGCATTTCAGATAATCTCCCTGAATATAAAAATCATGTATAAATTCTTTAGATCTGAATTTTTCTATAGTACCTGACAAGGTTTCGATTTCTTTTCTCATTGGTTTTAGTAAAATTTTAAAAAAATAAATTATGATTCAGTTACCTTAAGTTCCTCATGTAAAAAAAACCTGTCCTCTGATATTCCCCATAATATTATTCCCCAATAACATTACTTAAGGACAGGTTTTGTTTCAATTGACAGACCCAAAATTTATATTTATTCTTATTTACCTAAATGAATATCCTATCATGTTTGAAAATTTTGTTAAGAAGAACCTGCCCTGTATTACTCACCAATAATACAATATTGGGCAGGTTTTTATGATAGGATCTTTTGAACTTACGCTGCTTCAGAGCCGGTAAGTGCTTGCAAATTTATTTTTTTAGAAATACCGGTTAGGATTTTGTCTGCATTCCCTTCTTCATTTAGTGTTTGTTGCAGCAGGGCTTCAACTTTATTATTGTTTAGCAACCTTGCATAAGTAACTACGCAACCATATGATGCCATTTCATAATGCTCCACTTTTTGAGCTGCTGCAATTAATGCTGCATCTTTAACTGATGGTACTGCATTCTCTTCAATAACTTCTTTTCCTTCTTCCAGTAATCCTTCCATAGCTTTGCATTTTTTCCCTGATAATTTTTTGCCTATGTTACCGGATATTGCCTCAAGCCGCTCGATTTGCATTTTAGTCTCACCTAAATGATCTTCAAATGCTTTTTTTAATTCTTCAGACTCAGCAGCTTTCACCATCTTTGGAAGAGCTTTTTCAATTTGTTTTTCAGCACTGTAAATATCTTTAAGTTCTTCGATGAAAAAATCTTCTAATGTTTTTAATTTTGACATTTTAATTAAGATTTATAGTTTTAAAATAATTATTAGATTGGTTCGTTTTTATTTTTCATCTGATAAAAATTCCTAATTTCCTGATCAGATAATTTTTTGACTCCGGATTCATTTTTCCCGGTTGCAGAAGGTGTTTTACTGATATTGGATTTATGTCCCAAAGGTTCTGATTCAGTACTTTTATCAATAATTTCTTTATCCAATAATCTGATTTCTTGTCTGATTTCTTTTTCATCCATGATAATGATTATTAATAACTCTTTTTGCTTTTTAAATATTTCTGAATATAGCTTTATTCACTTGCCGTGCCAACGAGAAATATTTCAATTCTGATAAAGATTATATCAATAATATAGTTTGGAAGTGTCAAATGTGACAGATGTTGTCAGATATTATGTCAGTGACAGGGTTAATTGATCATTGTTTTAAGGTATGCTTAGTTAATCCGGAAATTAATCAAATGAAGTGATGCAGGAAATTATTTATGAGTTCAAAATAACCGCTAATTTTTTTTTAGCATAAAATTATATCAGTTTATTCCTAAGATCTTTATTTTCCTGTATAAAGTTCTTTCGTTCATAT
>DAIPYE010000003.1:0-38482 GCA_036782915.1 Bacteroidota bacterium
TTTAAATAACCGGGTTCATCGAATATCTGTGAAGCCCAGTTTGTTCCGCCGTTTTTTGTATTGAGGATTATGGAACTATATCCATTACCGCCTACTGCCCAGCCGGTGATGCCATCTTTGGAAGTAACTGACAATAAATCATAATTCGTTATGCCGCTATTCTGAGTTACCCAGTTCGTCCCACCGTTCGTTGTATTAATAATTGTTCCATAATGACCCGTAGCCCAGCCGGTGTTAACATTTGCAAAGGTAACTCCCTCTAATGGGGAATTTGTCCCTGTTGTCAGTGACACCCAATTCGTTCCCCCGTTTGTTGTCTTGAAGACTCTCCCATTATCTCCCGACGCCCAGCCGGTGCTGGCATCAGTAAAGGTAACCGACACTATTTGAATATTGGTCCCGCTTGACTGTGCTACCCAGTTTGTCCCGCCGTTTGTCGTTTTGAGAATAATTCCATAATATCCCACAGCCCAGCCGGTGTTGGCATCTATGAAAGTAACTTCGTATAATTCATATGGTATTCCGCTTGTCTGTGTAACCCAGTTTGTCCCGCCATTTATAGTCTTGATAATTTTACCGTTAGTTCCAACTGCCCATCCAGTGTTGATATCAGCGAAATCCACAGAAAACAACCAAAAATATGCATCTCCTGACTGAGATATCCAGCTTGTCCCGCCATTTGTGGTATTGATGATCGTGCCAATAGCCCCAACAGCCCGAACAGTGTTGACATCCGTGGGAAAAACTGAAAATAAAGTAATCGATGAGCCGCTATTTTGTGCTGTCCAGTTTGCACCGCCATTTGTAGTCTTGACAATAGTGCCGCCACCTGACACTGCCCAGCCTGTGTTGACATTTGTGAAGGCAACTGAGTATAACGGATTAGTAGTCCCGCTAGACTGTAATATCCAGTTTGTTCCACCATTGGTAGTCTTGATGATCGTCCCATTTTCCGTAATCGTCCTATTTTCTCCAACCACCCAGCCTGTATTGTCATCAGCGAAGAAAACTGAATGCAAGATTCTTAATGTTCCACTTGACTGAGAGATCCAGTTTGCACCTCCATTTGTTGTCTTGATAATTACGCCATCTCGTCCTACTGCATAGCCGGTGGAAGCACTTGTAAAATTAACTGAATATAACCACTTGTTTATTCCGCTTGACTGTAATATCCAGTTAGTGCCACCGTTTGTAGTCTTGCAAATTATGCTGCTGTCTCCAACCGCCCAGCCGGTGTTAGAATCCGTAAAGTCAACTGAATGTAAATTATGCGAAGTCCCGTTTGTCAGTGACAGCCACTCTTCCCCTCCGTTTGTAGTCTTGATGATTGCACCGTTACTTCCCACTGCAAAGCCGGTGTTGACATTTGTGAAAACTACAGATTCTAATGACTCTGTTGTTCCACTTGTCTTCAACACCCAGTTCGTTCCACCATTCGTCGTTTTTAAGATTGTTCCCACATCTCCCACAGCCCAGCCAGTTGAAGAGTTAACGAAGCAGGTACTTTTAAGTCCATTCCCCTGCGGTAACGGATTTTGCCAGAACCATCCGTTTTGAGAAAACGCACTTGAATTTGCCAAGAGAAAAATTATTATACTTGTAAGAATCTTCATAATTATTTCCAAATTTAGATTTTGAAAAAATTGGATTAATGAATTTTGATTTTTTATTTACCCGTCTTTAGACTAATAATAAAAAAATCTACACCTGTGATTTATTATCAGACTTAGTATATTATAGCAAATCACTACTGCAAATAAGAGCTAAAAAATTATATTTCAATATCGTCCAATTTTGAGCTTGATCTAAAAGTAAGAAATTAAGCAGCATTTTAAATAAAAAAATTGATGAGTAATCATTTCTATTGTATTTTGAAACAATTATAACCTCATATTTTGGACAAATGCCGGATATTGTTTTAATAATATCTGATCTTTAATAGTTTAAATTATGGAAGAATTTTGATGTTTTTTGTTAATAAATTTAATAATCTTGTGTTGTGCCACACTTTAAGGTGTGCCACATCTTAAAAATGTGGCACGAATTGTTTTTGTGATTTCAAAAAATCATAAATTTCTAAATTTTTTGATGTTTTTACAAAAATAAAGCTATTACACAAACAAGATTCCTGTTTTTCCATATCCAAATTAAGTTTTTGAAACTACATTCATTTCTTTCTCAATTTCAATTTGTTTTAAAAACAATACTCTTAAAATGCAAATTCCTTTCTTAGATTAAAAAAGATTAAAAAATGATTTAAAAAAGATTAAATATTGTTTTGAAAAGTTTTATTAACTTTGAAAATGTTTTGAACAAAGTCGTTCAAAAGTGCTTATTTAAGTAATTCAATAAATTTCCTATGATTAATGATATAGCTTTTGAAAACGTTTTGGACGGATCTGATTATATCTAAACATCAGTACTTTTTACTTTATTGATTTTCATGTTATAAGTGAAGGATGAATAGCAATCAGACAATAATTTTGTTCGAGTAGGAAATCCTGCAGACAGCTTATAAAGGCCGGGATGCGCTTTATATCAATACACCGAATCCGTCTCCTGTCTTTCGCTTGCTTTCCTCAGACAAATCTCTCGTCTTGCTTCTCACATCTTTCTACTTTAAACTTTTAACAAATTTAAGTATGTTGATATTCAAAATTTTAAATTTATAAAATTTATTTAAAAGACTTTCTTTTTAATGGCAAAATCAGCACAGAATACATTCGATGAATCCGAAACAGAGCCTTCAGGAAGCGGAAAAATATCCGGAATGCTTCTTCTGTTCTGTACTATCATTTCAATTGCAGTTACAAATTCATTTTTCGGAAGCACTTACATTCAAATCTGGCAGAAAGAACTTGATTTCGTTATAATCTCAAAATCAATCGAACACTGGATAAATGACGGTTTAATGGCGATTTTCTTTTTACTCGTCGGACTTGAGATCAAAAGAGAGCTTGTAAAAGGTGTTCTTTCAAATGTGAAAAGCGCAATGCTTCCCGTGATCTCAGCTCTGGGGGGAGTTATTTTCCCGGCTTTGATATTTTTATTTTTTAATAAAGGAACGGAATATACTAGAGGCTGGGCAATACCTGCTGCTACTGACATTGCATTCTCTCTTGGAATTCTCAGTCTGCTGGGAAGCAGAGTTCCTTTTGCAATAAAAATTTTTCTGACAGCTCTTGCTATTATAGATGATCTTATCGCAATTATTATTATCGCCCTATTTTATACAAGCACAATTGATGTTTCTTATTTGATATTTGCAGCTGTCATTTTAACGACACTATCTTTACTGAATAAATCCAATTTCAAAAATTTATCTGTCTATTATTTACTTGGCGTTCTCCTGTGGTTCTTTGTTCTGAAATCCGGAGTACACGCTACAATAGCCGGCGTCCTGCTGGCTTTCACTATTCCGACTCCTTTCATAGAAAAAATCGAGCACAGACTTTTTAAACCTGTAACGTTTCTTATCCTTCCGCTTTTTGCGCTTGCGAATACCGCTATTCCGATTGATATGGAAATAATAAAAGGATTATCAACTCCGTTAAGTCTTGGGATTATTTTCGGACTTTTTCTTGGGAAAGTAATAGGGATCACAACTTTTTCTTTGGCTGCCGCAAAACTGAAACTGAGTTCAATTCCAAAAAATGTAACTATAAGGCAGATCATTGCAGTCGGGTTTATTGCCGGGATCGGTTTTACAATGTCTATTTTTATTTCCAATCTTTCTTTCAATGATATTCTTATAATAAACGAATCCAAATTAGCTGTTTTGCTGGGATCTTTAATTTCTGCTGTTACCGGAATTCTGGTATTTCTGAGTACAAAGAAAAATGCTGAAGAATAAAATTAACACAGACTCTTGAAGATTTATGTGCGGCAGTTATGGAGTTTGTAAAGTGCAGTTTAGTTTTGTGAGTCAGAGTCTGTGTTAAAAAACTACATTGTTAAAAGAGCAGGTTTGTTACTCAATTCTGACTCAACTTACCTGCAATGCTTCGATTTGTCAAATGGTAAAAAAACCGTTTTGTGAAAAAATGAATTTAGTTGAGTGTTAAAAATATACCTGCCGTTGTGTATATTTTTTAATATTTATTTTACCATAAAGGCACCAAAATAAAAAAAGAGTTTAAAAACTGAGATCTTCGTGCATTAGTACCTTAGTGTCAGGAAATGCTTTTAAATTTCATAAATTTTATTTAAATCAATACAATCTTAATGAAGAAAATTTTAATTATATTAATTTGCATAAGTTTTTTTAACGGATGTTCAAAGTCTGAAAATAAAACCAAACTTGTAATTTATTCTCCGCACGGAAAAGAAATGCTTTCGGAATTTGAAAAGCAATTCGAAGCATCACACCCGAACATCGACATTCAATGGCTTGACATGGGTTCACAGGAGGTTTTTGACAGGATAAAAACTGAAAAAGAAAATCCGCTGTCTGACATTTGGTGGGGAGCTCCTGCGACTATTTTTATGCGTGCTGAAAAACTTGGTCTGTTGGAAAAATATATTCCCACATGGGCTGAAAAAATTCCTGTAACAAGTAAAAGCAAGAACGGATACTGGTTCGGCACATTTCTCACTCCGCAGGTGATTACCTTCAATGATAAAACATTGACAAATCAAAATGCTCCAAAAGACTGGAATGATCTTATAACCCCTGAATGGAAGGATAAGATCATTATCAGAAATCCAATGGCTTCCGGAACTATGCGGGTTATATATTCAGCAATGATCGCCAACTCTGTAAAAAATACCGGCAGTGAAACAGATGGTTTTGAATGGCTGAAAAAATTAGATGCAAATACTTCATCTTATGCGGCAGATCCGACTCAGATGTATATTAAACTTTCCGGAAATGAAGCTGCAGTTTCATTATGGAATATGCCTGACATTATTTTGCAGAAAACTCTTTACAATTATCCGTTCGGATATAACTTTCCGTCTTCCGGAACAGTCGTATTGACCGACGGGATCGCTATTGTCAAAGGATCAAAAAATATTGAAGCTGCAAAAGAATTTTATGAATTTGTAACTAATGAACAGAGTCTCATCCAACAGGCTGAAAAGTTTTATCGAATCCCGGCACGCTCTGACATTGCAAAAGATAAACTTCCTAAATGGATAGGTGATGCTGATTATAAATCAATGGATCTTGACTGGGAACTGATCTCAGAGAAAGAATCCGAATGGATGAAGAAATGGGATACAGAGATAAAAGGAAAATCAAAATAAAGTAATTCAACGCAGAGAAACTGAGTCGCAGAGTAAAACATTATCAAAATAAAAATTGGAAAATAAGTATTTTTTGACTGAACAAGAAATAAATACAGTAAGTGGCAAAATATTAGACAGTGCAATAGAGGTTCATAGGCATATCGGACCGGGTTTAATTGAGAGTATTTATGAATCCTGTTTATGCAAAGAATTTGATTTGAGAAAAATTAGTTATAAAAGACAAGTAAGTATTCCGGTTAAATATAAAGGTGAAATTGTTAGTTCCGATTTAAGAATTGATGTAGTTGTCGAAAGTGAAATTATTCTTGAATTAAAATCAGTTGAAACCATGCATCCTGTTTTTGCTTCCCAGCTTCTATCTTATTTAAGACTTGCAGATAAGAGATTAGGGTTATTAATAAACTTCAATGTTCCAAAACTTATTGAAGGTTTTAAAAGAATCGTAAATAAATTATAACTACTTCAGTTTCCATTATAAAATATAATTTTAATATTGAGTATTTATATCTCAGCGTCTCTGTGACTCTGCTTTAAAAAATCATGGCGAATTTAATTTTAAAAAACATTTCAAAAGATTTTAACCAGACCAAAGTTCTCTCTGATATTTCAATCGAAGTTAATCAGGGAGAATTTTTTTCAATTGTCGGTCCAAGCGGCTGCGGCAAAACAACACTCCTGCGGATCATTGCAGGGCTTGAGTTTCCGGATACAGGCAAAGTTTTTATAAAAAATTTAGATTCTACTGAACTGACCCCGCAAAAAAGAAATATCGGGATCGTATTTCAGAATTATGCGCTCTTTCCCAATATGACCGTATTTGAAAATGTCGCTTACGGTCTGGAAATAAAAAAAGAGTCAAAAAAATTTGATAAACACTCTGTTAATGAAAAAGTTAATGCTGTTCTTGAAAAAGTCAGAATGAGTCATAAGGTGAGTATGAATGTTACTACTTTAAGCGGAGGTGAACAGCAGAGAATTTCTCTCGCAAGAGTAATTGTTACCGAACCTGATCTGATCTTATTCGATGAACCGCTTTCAAATCTTGACTATGCGCTTCGTCTTGAAACCCGCAATGAACTCAAACGCCTTCAAAGAGAAGTTGGAATAACTTCAGTTTATGTTACTCATGATCAGACTGAAGCTCTTGCATTGTCTGACAGGATAGCTGTTTTGAATAAAGGTGTATTGCAGCAAACGGGAACTCCGTATGATATTTATTATAAACCGGATAATAGTTTAGTTGCTGAGTTCATCGGACATGCTAATTTATTTGATTCAGATTTATGTAAAAAGATATTCAACATTGAAATTGAAAATGATTTAAAACTTTCAGTACTTCCCGAAGAAATAATTCCTGTTAAAGACGGAGAAAACAAAGTAGGTAAAATTACAGACATTCAGTTTACCGGGTTTACTCTTGAATATACTGTTCAGGTAAAATCGTTAACGGTAAAAACACTTCAGTCTGCTTACACATCAGATCCGGATTTAAAGATAGGAGATGAAGTGAATTTAAAACTTACATCCGGAAAAATAAGAACAGTAAAATGAACAGAAATAAACTCTCCGGCGCTAATCTGGTTTTTGCGGCAATTATACTTTTTTTTATAATCGGTTATATAGTATTCCCCCTTTATTCTCTGATAAAGGAAAGTTTCCTGGATCAGGATAAATTATTTTCCTTCGGCTCTTACATAAATTTATTCTCCTACACTTCATTAAAAGCAACTGTTAATTCAATTCTGCTTTCTGTAATTACAGTGATCGGCAGCGGGATAATCGGAATATATTTTGCATACATATTTCAGTACAGGAGGATTCCCTTTAAATCATTTTTTACATCCTTGCTTCTTATACCGCTGGCAACTCCGCCTCTGGTGGGTGTTGTTGCATTTTTATTTCTGCTGAATGAGAACGGGCTTGCAATAAAATTACTTTCATCGGTTTTTAATCTTCAGACACCTTTGTTTAAATTTGACGGATGGACTGCGATTATTATAATTCATATATACTCATTTTATACAATGTTCTTTTTGTTTGTTTCATCTGCATTGAAAAAAATTGACACGAATTTAATCGACGCTTCTTATTCAATGGGAGCAACAAAATACAGAACCTTCGTTAAAGTAATTTTCCCTCAGCTTATCCCTTCAGTGATAGGCGCGTCATTAATTACTTTCATGGCAAGTATGGCATCATTCTCAGCTCCATTTATTTTCGGGGGATCGGACAGATTTCTCACAACTGAAATATTCAATGCAAAGATAAACGGAGACAATTCTTTCGCTTCCTCTCTCTCAGTTTTGTTGACTATTATATCGGTGCTGTTTTTAACTTTATTGCGGTGGTACCGGTCGAAAAAAATTCTGACCATCAGATACAAAAGCACTCCAAAGTCATTCATTGGTCAGCATAAAAAGGGAATTAATTATTTAAGTACCATCTTTACATTTATTTTTACTTTTTTAATTATTCTGCCTGTACTTACTTTGCTTTTTCTTTCATTGATTCCGGAAGGATCTTTAATGAGAGATTTTTTCAATGAGCCGTTTACAATTTCCAACTATTCAAAAATATTCAGCGACACTCAGTTCTTTGAACCGTTCAGAAACAGTTTTGAAATGGCTCTTATTGCAGTGATCATAACTTTGTTGATCGGTGTAAGTTCATCATATCTGATCGCAAAGAAAAACATTCCCGGAAAGAATATTCTTGAAAACATATTATCTCTTCCATATGGAATTCCCGGAACGGTCATAGCTCTTGGTTTTATACTCAGTTTTAATTTACCTACAATTTTCACTGCTTTCACTTCCATCGTCGGAACATTCTGGATCCTTCCGCTGGCTTATGCAGTGAGAAATCTTCCGATTGTAACTCAGTCGTCACTGGCTGGATTTCATTCAATTGACCCTTCTCTCGAAGAAGCGTCGCAAACTCTTGGCGCATCAGGTTTCAGAACCTTCAGAAAAATAACTGCCCCTTTGATTTTTCCTGCGGTACTTAACGGGGCACTGCTTGTATTTATTAATTCGGTGGGAGAATTTGTTTCCACTATTTTGCTTTATTCATTTTCTACAAAAACAATTTCAGTTGAAATTTATTCTCAGATAAGAATGTACAATACCGGAGCAGCTGCGTCTTATGGAATAATTTTGTTTTTGATGGTTATGGTAATTGTTTATTTTTCCAGAAGCACTATTGATAAAAGTTTAAACACTTTATAATTGTTTGAATTTTCAGTGGAAATTACTTTTTTAAACTTTAGTATTGACATTTGATATCAATCGCAATATTTTAAACCAACTAAAAAAACAACCTGCAGTAATTATACCTTTTCTTTTACCGTATCCATAAAATTCAACAAGTCAACAAGATTTCATTAATTATTCTAACAGAGAACAATTGTAAATTTTTTCTTCTTTTAGTAAGAATTAAAAAAGAAAGGAGCAAATTATGAAATGCAAAATATTTTGCACAATGGTTTACATATTTTATAGTGAACTATTGTTCTCTCAGCAACTTAGTTCAAAAAATAAATCAGACGAATTTCAAGGTTACTGGAATTTAAGTTATTCTGCCGGTATTGCAGGAAAAGTTTCCGATCATAATTTCATCCGGACAAAAGGAAATGGTTTTACATACAGTATTGATGCTTCATATTCTTCTGTAAACAATATTGGTTTTTTTGCAAATTATTCATCTACTAACATAGACGGTGAATATACAGGTGATGAATATTTAAATAGAATATATACAGATAAGTTTAATTATTCTCAATTTAGTTTTGGACCAAGATTATTTTCAAACAATAAAAAACTGTTCGTAGATGCCGGTATTGGTTATTTTAATATTGCAACCAATAAATCGATCGGATTCAATGCAGGAACAGGAGGAAAAATAATGTTTTCAAATTCTTATGGAATTAACTTTACCGGAAGAATTTACAGTGCTTTTGTGAAAAAAGAGCCCTTCCTTTATTACAGTATTTTCCTTGGATTTGAATTAAATAACAGTTCAGATAAAACATCACCTAAAAATAAATCCGAAAATCCTTTGTCTGTTTCAGCATTTGGAGGTAAATACAGTAATAGTCATTCATATAACAATAATTCTGCATTTGGAGGAGAATTGTCCTACGATATAAGTAGGAAAGTTTCACTGCTTTTGAATTATATTCATTCTAATTCTTCTTATGCTTCAAAGACTGTAATAGTAGAAAATATTTCTTTAAATAATAATTCTTTCACTTCTGAAAATGATTTTAACGGAGGAGTAAGGATTTATCTTACCGGAATTAATCTCAGGTTTTTTGTAGAGAATTATATGGGTATTTCTATGATTAATAATGGTTACGAAATATCATTGACTGGAGCTGATACTCTGAATTACAATAATTATTACAATGTTCCTGAAAATTATTTTGGAATAAGTTTCGGAACCGGTGTTGATTTTAAATTACTGAATAATATATCAGGAATTTTTAAAATTGATGTGGGTACTTATTTCAGAGAAAAAAGTTTCTCTACTGTTTTCGGCGGTATTAAATATAATTTCTGAAATTCTCTTTGTAAATCAAGTGTGGCATATTTTCAATTATGTCACACTATTCGATTTACAGAATTTTGTTAATAATTTTTTTACTTCCTGAAATACATTATTTCCATTGATTTCATTTCCGAACCTTCTTTTTCCATGAACATTTCCATAGATTGTGTATTATCATTCAGAATTTTAAATACTTCTCTCACCTTTATATCTTTTCCTGTTACGGGATCAACCTGAGTTCCTGTAAAATTTGCTGATTTGGTGCTTTCATCCCATTTACCTGTCATATTCATAATTCCTGTTCCCATATTATCTATCCATGAGCTTACAAATTCTTTTTTTACATTATCGTAACCAAGTATCAGTATTCCTTCAAAAGGCATTCCCATCATTGTAGCGGTGTTGGTTGAATACTGATATCTTCCGCCGAGAATCATTTTATTTATGCAAACACCTTCTGTTTTCATTGGCGCTGATGTAGGATCCATCCACATTGAAATATCCGCTTTCCATTCCCCATCGCTTTTTGAAAGCATTTCATGCACAGGTCCGGGTGTCATGTATTCCATCCATGCCTTTTGCTCAGCTTCGGTTTGTGAATAAATTTTGCTGAATGATGTAAAAATTAAAACACCAAGTAAGATTTTTGAAAATAATTTCATAATTTTTTCCTTTCATTTTTTATTTAAAAATAATGAAAGCAATAAATAATTCCAATTGAATTTATATTTGAGAAACTGAAATTTTGCAATGCTGTCCAAATCGTTTTCAAAAGCTATATCAATAATCACAAGAAATTTATTGAATCACTTAAATAAACACTTTTGCACGACTTTGTTCAAAACATTTTCAAAGTGAATAAAACTTGTCAAAACAATTTATAATCTTTTTTCATCTAAGACAGGAATTTGCATTTTAGGAATAAAGTTTTTAAAACAAATTGAAATTGTAAAAGAAATGAAATGTAGTTTCAAAAGCTTAATTTGGATATGGAAAAATCAGAATCTTGTTTGTGTAAAAGCTTTATTTTTGTAAAAATATCAAAAAATTTAGAAATTAATGATTTTTTGAAATCACAAAAAACAATACGTGCCACATTTTAAAATGTGGCACACCTTAAAGTGTGGCACATCCTAAGATTATTAAAATTTATTTACAAAAAACATTAAATTCTTCCATAATTTAAACTAGAAAAAATCAGGCATTATTAAAACAATATCCAGCATTTGTCCAAAATATGAGGTTAATATTGTTTTGAATTCCATTTTAGAGATTAATTTTACCTATCAATTTTTTATTTAGAATGCTACTTAATTTCTTACTTTTAGATCAAGCTCAAAATTGTTTTGGACGCTATTGCAAAATTTGCAATCGAAAATCAATTGTTCCTGAATTCAGTATTTTATAATTTGAACTTTAAAAATTAAATCAAATCTAATCAAATGAAATTAAATGAAGCCTTACTAGCTGAACTTCAGTTTGAAGCTCAAAGTACCAGAAAAATGCTGGAAGTTATTCCTGATGACAAACTCACCTGGAAGCCTCATGATAAATCAATGACTTTACAAAGTCTTGCATCTCATATCGTGGAAATTCCGCTGTGGGCTGTTGAAACAATTGATAAAGACGAACTAGATTTTGCAACTTCAGATTATAAAACTAAAACCGGAAATTCCAGTAAAGAACTTGTTGAAATGTTCGATGCTAATTTAGCAAAAGCTGTAGAATCCCTGAAAAATACCAGCGATGAAACTCTGATGAAAAACTGGAAGATGAGAGCCGGAGATGTAATTTATATGGATATGCCGAAATTTCAAGTTATGAGAGGATTTATTCTGAATCATAATGTACATCACAGAGGTCAGTTATCTGTTTATCTGAGACTGAATAACGTCCCGCTTCCGGGAGTTTACGGTCCAACTGCCGATGAAGCAATGTAAATTTATTATTCCTGTTAAGTTTGTAAATTAAATCATCTTAGATTTTGTTTTTACAAACTTAACAGAATTTATAAACTTTCTGCAATGTATGACGAAAGCGCAATTCCCATCCCATTACATGAAACAACACAAACAATTCTGTCAGAAATATTTTTTACGAGCGGGAGTTTGTTTTCTGTGAATCCCATAATTCCAGACCAGCTGTGATCTATTTCATACTTCTGACCGGGAAGGATCATGTTATCAAGCTTTTCTTTTAGATCACTTAGAATCTTTTCGTTCAATTCAAATTCATCACTTTCTTCTTTTTCAAAATCGAGATTTCTTCCGCCGCCGAACATAATTCTGTTTTCAAAATTTCTGAAATAATAATATCCTTCGTCATAATGAAATACTCCTTTTATTTTCAGATCTTTTATTGGTTTTGTGACAATTACCTGACCTCTCCCGGGCTTTATTCTGATCTCAGGTAAAAGCTTTTTTGTAAATGCATTGGAACATAATATCACTTTCTTTCCGGAAAAATAAATCTGTTCGTCTGATTTATTATTCCCGCAGATAACTCTAACGAAATTATCTTTCTCACTTAATCTTATCACGTTACAACCGTTTATTATTTTAATTCCAAGCGATGCTGTGTATTCAATAAGTGAGCTCATCATTTTCCCCGTATCGATCTGAGATTCATATTGACTGTGTATAAGCGCTTTCACTTTGTTTTCATTAAATCCGAATTCGGAGATCATTTCATTTCTGATATTAAAAACATCTGATTTGAAAATTCCGGACAGCTTTTCATTGACAAAATTCATTTTGTCTATAACATTCAAATGCTTTTCATCTAACAATTCATATCCGCCGTAATTAAGAAAACCGGTCTTTTCATCACCGAGTCTTTTGCGAAGAAGGTTAATTCCTTTCCATCTTTTTTCTACAAGTGAAACTGTTTCATCAATTCCGATCCTTTCAAAATCTGATAAAATTTCCGACAAGCTTCCGAAGCAGGCAAATCCGGCATTCTTAGTACTAGCGCCTTCCGGGAAAATTCCTCTTTCAAGTACAAGAACTTTTGCGTCCGGATTTTTTCCCCTGATCGAACATGCCACAGAAAGCCCGAGGATTCCGCTTCCGATAATAATATGCTCGTAATTTAAAAAAGAATTTATTTCCCAGAATGAAAGCATAAATATTTTTAAACGATTTAATGAAACTCCCTGCCGCAAGCAGTGAGGTATCTTAATTAATTTGCGACTTCTTGAAAAAAAAATTTACACTTTTTCATCCCCGAAATCTTTTGTCGGGGATCCATTCATGTTTTTTAACTGATCAGATGATCCGGAGGATACACCTGATTTATCTTTTGTCATAAATGGCTGGGAATTTAACCCAAAGCAACTTATTACAAAATTAAAACTGAACGCTTATCCCTCCCACGGGAAAAAAAGCCCATTGATAAATTGTCCCCGGTTCTTTTGAATCTTCATTCCAGTAATATGAATAAATATTTTCTCTGTCAAATAAATTCTGAATTTCAATGTATGCAACCAAACTTGCTTTTTTAAAATCAATTTTTTTGTCAACCCTCAGATCTATTCTCATATAATAAGGATATCTTGAACTGTTAAAATCATCCGTTGCAAAAACTCCTCTGTTTACTTCTGCTGAAGCTTCATAATTCAGCGGAGTGTATGGTCTTCCTCCGGAATATTTAAATTTACTTCCGATAAGCCAGCCGTTTTTAAACTGATAACCGGCTATTAAAGTAAACTGATTTCCCGGATCAAAAGCACCCGGTTTTTCATTTCCGGCTAAAGCAGTGAATCCGGAATTTATGTATGAATAATTTATCATTCCGTAAAAACCATTCTCTGTTAATTTTTTTTGCAATGAAATGTCTATCCCTTTTGTAAAACCGTTACCTCCGCTGACTGCCTGTCCGACAATATTCGGTCCGAACTCTGCTCCTCCGTCAATTAAAATATAAGTAGGTATATCCAGCCAGACAGGATAATCTTTATAGTTTTTATAATAAACTTCAATTGTTGCTTTGAGGTCTCCGGCAAAATAATGATCAATTCCTGCAACATATTGTTCACAGCGGATACTGTTCAGATTTTTATTTCTTATATCAGAGCTCAGCCAGAAATATTCGGGTGTCTGATGATAAATTCCGTAAGCAGCATTAATATTTGTAATCGGCGTGAGACTGTACGATGCGCCTATTCTCGGAGATAAATATGTCTTCAGATTAATGTATTCAAAATATTCTACTCTGACACCGGTGTTAATATTCAGTCTTTCATTAAAAAACTTTGAAGTGAAATTAACATGTCCGAAAAGTTTGTAGGATTTAATATTAAAATTTGTATTAATTGTGTCGTAAACATAACCGGCCGGCGTAGTATCACCTTTTAAAAATATCTGATTATTTATATTTGCAAGTCTCCCGCCGCCGCCAACATTCATCATAAAGGACCCTGATAATTGATAATTCAGATTTGAACGCAGGATCACTTCATTATTATTTGAAACATTTTGAAAATTTACAAGCGCTGTTTGCCCGTCAATCTGAATAATGTTGTTATCTGTATGACTGTCTGAAAGAACTGTTTCCAAATATCCTTTTTTGAAAAGTTTTGTATAATTTATTCCGACACCAAGAGTTTTTTGATTATCATTTGAATTTCCAAAAGGGTTATCATCGGCAGATTCTCCTGAGAAATCTACTTTATCAAGTCCGAGCAATCCTATCAGTACAAACTTATCGTTTGGTCCAGCTTCATAATTCGCTTTCAGATTAAAGTCCCAGTAATTCGGAGCCGAAGTTAATCTGATCGCGCTTTTTATTAGTTCAAGATAACTTCTCCTTACTGAAAACAAAACCGAACCTTTATCTGTAACCGGTCCTTCAACTATAACTCCAAATCCCGCTATAGACAAGTTTACGTCACTGTAAAATTTCTTCCGGCTGCCTTCTCTGAATGAAATATTTATTACGCTGGAAAGTTTATCTCCGTATAAAGACGGAAAACCACCTGTGAGCATGTCTGTTTCCTGAATGAATTTCAAATTAATAAATCCAATTGCCCCGCTGGAAGAACCGTCAGAACCGAAATGATTTATATTTGGAATTTCTATACCGTCTATCAGTATTAAGTTTTCAGCAGGTGAACCTCCCCGAACTATAATATCATTTCGCTGATCGTTTCCAATTGCAACTCCTGGCGCTGTTTGAAGCATTCTGGAAATATCTTCCGTTGCACCCGGCGCGCGACGGATCTCCTCATAATCAAGATTGATCGAACTTATATTTACATCAGAACTTGTATGAAAATAATTTGCTTCAACATCAATCAGATCTGTACGGATTCCCTTTGGATTCAATTTAATATTTAATTCAAGCGGTTTGCTTGCATAAAGCATAAGGTCGGATTTTATAACAGGCTCATAACCAACTGCTGAAATTTTAATCTGGTAAGAATCATATTTCAAATCATCAAAAAAAAATTCACCGTTCTTATCGGTTTTTGTTTTTAACTCTGAATTAACTATATCTATCTCAGCATTTTCAACCGGGCTTTGTGTCTCAGCATCAATGACTTTCCCTTTTATAATTCCTTTATCCTGTGAATAACTATATGAGGAATTAAAAAATAAAAAAAGTAAAAGTATAAAAGTAAATTTAAATATTTTACTAAAGAGCATTTGAATTTCGTATCAAAAAAAATTTATTAAAAATTTGGTTTATAAAAACAGTTGTTAAGAAATAGTATTTTTTGATCGATCACATTTCCGAAGCTTTAACAAGTATTTGTTCAAATTTTTCCGGACTCTGCATGACCCTGTATATTTTTTCGGCAATGCTCTCGGGACTTGACAGCTGATTGTTTGCATGAAACTTTATAAACTCACCGACCATACTAAAATCTTCCGGTGATGCTTTTCTAATTTCTTTCTGCGCATCGGTATCGACTACTCCGGGCGAGAAGGAAAATATGTGTACCGGATTTTCCGGATGTTTTAATTTCTGTTCTACATTGATCACTTCGCTCATCATTGCCAGCGCAGATTTTGATGCACAGTAAGTTGACCATGCTTCTATAGGAGTTGTAGCCGCACCGGAGCTGATATTAATTATGATCCTTTTGCAATTTTCATATGATTGATATTTTTTCAGAAAATTATTGATGAGAAGACTCGGACTGATAATATTCACATTATAGTTTTCGATAATATTTTCTGAAGTTCTCTTTCCCATATGAAGTATTTCCATTTTTGAAAATGAATTATTTACAAGTACGATCGATTCTGCATTCTCTAATCCGGGAAACTCAAACAACTTCACTTTGTCCGTTTCATTGAGATCTGTTTTTAAATGTTTAAAGTTTTTATTTGCAATTTCATTTGAACGTGAAAGTCCGTAAACAAAATTATTTTCGCTTTGCAAAAGCAGTTCCGCCAGCGCTTTGCCGATACCTCTGCCTGTTCCTGTGATGAAGTAGTAATTCATAATTAATTGATTTAGTTTAGTCAGTTAATTTTTTACAAAAAATATTATTAGTCTTCCCAGATGTGAAATTTCATTCCGTACGGATCAGCGATCATAATGCTTTTATCACTGTATATCTGTGTAACTTTACAGCCATCATTTTCCAGTTCTACTTTCGCATCATATACATCTTCAACTTTAAACTCAAAAAAAGTATTTCCCTGATCTGAATTTTCCATATAAAAATTCATTTCACCTTTTTTAAAATGAGTTTCTTTTTCAGATGAAGTTATAATTTCCATTCCAAGCACTTTTTCATAAAACACTTTAGCTTTGTCATAGTCTTTTACCTGAAAAGCTATATGCGGACTGAATTCAGATTTCATGTTCGAAATTTTTTTGTAAATATAATTTATTCATATTGGAAATTAAACTCCGTTTGAATACTAAAACAGATGAATTACTAAGTTGACCGCTTAAAATAATTTAATGAATAATTCACCACAGATTCACTGATTATTTTTTATTATTAAAAATAATTGTTTTTTAAATCTGTGAATCTGTGGTAAAAATTACTTAAATATTTAGGACGGACAACTTGAGTTAATAAATAGATGAATTATTTTAGTTACACATAACCCTCATTAAAATTCTTTCATTTACAGTTGCAAAAAATTTCACAACTTTACAGAAACCAAAATCAACTGTCAGAAGTATGAGAACTTTCATTTCAATTAATATCAGCGAGTCTATAAAGAATATCACGGAAAAGATACAGCAAAAATTTAAATCAGATATTTCGCAGGCAGATCATAATTTATTGAGATCGGTGAAATGGGAAAGCAAAAATAAATTTCATATTACATTATACTTTATAGGTGATTTGAATGACTTCAAACTGAAGGAAATTGATCATGAATTGTCTGATCTTTCCTCAAAACTCAATTTAAATGAGATCAGCTTTGAATTAGGAAATATTAATGCGTTTCCCGATCTGAAAAATCCGAGAGTTTTGATGATAGAATTATTGAATGAAGATAAAAAACTTATTGAACTTTCCCGGAAAATAAATTCATCATTTCTGAAACTTGGGTATGAAAACGATAAACCGTTTCATCCGCATATTACACTGGGAAGAATTAAAAGGGACCGGAAAATTGATCTGTCCGGTTTGAAAACAGAACTGAATTCCGGCGTGAAATTTTCCGTAAATGAATTTTATCTTATGGAAAGCAAGCTGACAAAGGAAGGTTCAGAATATTCGGTGCTGAAAAAATTCAGTCTGTAAAAGATTTTCCATTCATTGCAAACTACATAATGTTGAAATTTTGGAAATAAAAAAAACCCGGAGATCAAATCAACGGGCTTTAATTTTTATGTTTTAATTTTTATTACTTTACTTAAGTTGACCGTTTAAAAAATAAGATCAAAAGAATAGCCACTAATTGCACGAATTAACGCGAATTTAATTGAATATTTATTAGTAAGGCTCTTTATTAAAATTCGTGAAAAATTGTGTGAATTGTGTCAAAAAATATTTTTAAAAGTTATCAGCGGTCAACTTAAATTACTTCAGCAATATCATCTGCTTAGTCTCCACGAAATCTCCGGCGTTGATTGTATAAAAATAAATTCCGCTTGATAAATTACTTCCATCAAATTTCACTTCATAACTTCCTGCATTTTTCTTTTCATTAACTAAAGTTGCAACTATCTTACCGGAAACATCATAAACTTTCAAAGTGACTAAACTGCTGACTTTTAACTGATAACTGATAACTGTCCCCGGATTAAACGGATTCGGATAATTCTGATTCAGATAAAATTTTTCAGGTGATAAATTTCCTGATAAACTTTTAATGCCGACAATTGAATTTGCGATTTTATTACTGCCGGGTCCGCCGTAAGCTCCGATGTCATTTCGCAATCCGCCTTTTGAAGGAAATTTCGCTAGTAAAGGATTCCCCGGATCAGCCGGATCATTAAAAGCCGAACTGCTGTCGCCTTTATCCACGCACGGTGAATTACTTCTGATGTAATAATTTGTAGAATCGAACATCGGGTCAAGATTTATATTTCCCGTACCTGAAGTTCCGCCCTGAACATCACAATAAACTACCGTGATCCCGCTGGCTGAAAGCTGGATAAGAGAAGGGCTTGTATTTCCCCAGATAATATTATTTTTAAAAGTGGAAGAATTTCCGAAATATCCGAAAACACCTGCTGATGCGCTTAATGCAGAATTAAAAACAATTGTATTGTTTTCAACAATTTTCGGTCTTGTATTTGAGCCGTTTACCCACAGTCCTGAACCTGCTCCGAAATCAAGGGAACCGTAATTTTTATAATTCAGAACCACTCCTGCGCCGTATCTTGCAGTGTTATTTGTTATGATATTATTCCGTACCCTTGCAAAACAATCACCTATTCTCATACCGCCTCCGCCGGTACTTGTTACTCCGCCAGTGATCGCCTGATTTCCGGTAATGATATTGAACTGAATGACCGGTGAAGAATATGCGATCAGAATTCCTCCGCCTTCTCTGTATAATCCCGCGCCGTGTTCATCAGTCCATTTAGTACCCTTGCCGCCGGTCAGGGTAAATCCCTGAAGGACAGTAGTGGAATCTTCGTTCCTGTTAAAAACAACACAGCTTGCAGTATCCGGAAACTGCGGATTGCTGCCGTTAATTATTGTTGTCTGAAGAAATGAATAATCATTTGTTAAATAAAATTTACTTGTCAGCACGATCTTCTTACCTCTGAAATTTATATTTTCAGTGTAAGTACCCGGCAGAACTACTACTGTATCTGCGTTTACAGATGCATTTATAGCAGACTGAATTGTTGAATATTGAGAAGGTACATTTAGTATATTTCCAGATGCAAGATTTGCAGCCATAAAAACTGCAAACAGGAAATAAAAAATTAATTTTATTGTGTTCATAATTTTGTGAATTTAAAGTTATTGATTTATTCTTATTTACTTTGACACAAAATTATGACGAGTGTGACAGTCGCTTAAAATTAATTGAAATTAAAAATATTTCTGAATTCTTTATGAGAAAGAATTTCATTCAGTGATTTAACAAAGTCAGGTGACTGCTGAAAAGGATGTTCTCTGAAAAGCTTTGTCGCTTTATCCTCAAACAGTGTGTTCATATTGTCAACTTTTTCTGGAGTGACTTTTTCAATAGTGTAGAGATAATTTTTACTAAACAATAAGTTTTCGGGATTCACATGACCTGCATCCATCATAAGTTTTGTTTTCTTTGAACAATGACAGGGATTGTCCTTATTCATCAGCCCGCATTTATCATTCATAAAATTCGACAGTTGCTTTCTTGCCCGCGAAAGTTTTTGTCTGAAATTGTCCTTGCTCATTTCCATTATTTCGCTTCCGACAGCATCAGTTACATTGAACATATTTCCCAGAATAAAAATAAGTCTCTGCTCTCTGTCAAGACAAAGCAGAATTGCATTCATACAGCCGATCTTTGTTTCTTCTATTAAAAGATTTACATCGACCGGAACACTTTCCTGATCAGGTAATTCTGTATCAGGGGAGTTTAAAATCTGCGATCCGTATTTTTCCAAAGAAGAATACTGAAATTCCATTCTGCGTTTTTTCATATTGATAACATAATTAGCCGCGATCCTGTATGCCCATGTTCTGAAACTGCTTTCCTGCCTAAAAGTGGAGAGCTTTGTAATAATTCTTATAAGAGTTTCCTGAGTAACATCCTCGGCATCGACAGGATCCCAGACCATTTTCAAAGCGATATTATAAATCCATGCCTGATGTCTTTTGACAAGTAATTCCAGACTTTTCTTGTTGCCTGATACAGCAGATTCAACAAGTTCATTATCAGTAGAATCTGATTCGTTTGTTTCTATGAAAGGATTTGTCATAATTTTTAATAAAATAAAAATTTATTTAAATATGGTTTAAATCTTTTATATACTTTGACAATAAATTTTAAACACTGTGACAAAATATATTAAATTTTTTTATACTGAAAATGGATTTATAATTTCACTGTAATCTTATTCGCAATTAATTTAAATTAAGTTAAAAGACATATGTTAAATCAACTAAACTTAAATAATTTATAATTATGAATAAAGAACAACAAGAAAAAGAAGATCATGAAAATCTTGTAAATGTTTATGCAACAGGAAACGAGGCTGTCGTTTCAGTTGTAAAATCGATTCTTGATGAAGCCGGGATCAGATATCTTGCGCAGGGTGAGGGAGTTCAGGATCTGTTTGGTGTGGGTGTTCTTGGAACAGGGTTCAATCCTATAACGGGACCTGTCATTTTCAAAGTGATGCCTGAAGATGAAGCTTATGCAAAAGAGCTTTTGAAAGATGTTACAGATAACTGAAATTTATTTAAAGAATTAATGCCTGAATTATTTGAACTTCATGAAAGAGATTTATAAAGCATATTTTAATTCTGAAATTGGCCTAATCGAAATTACAGGCAGTGCTTCAGGTATAATGAGTCTGGATTTTAAAGACAATGTAAACACCGGTGAATTGTATTCTGACAAAGATCTTCCCGGATGTATGAAAGAATGTTTGAAGCAGCTTTCGGATTATTTTAAAGGTGAGCGGAAGAAATTCAATGTGCAGATGCAAATTGAAGGTACGGATTTTCAGAAAAAGGTTTGGAAGAAATTAATTGAAATTCCTTTCGGGAAAACAAATACTTATAAAGAGATTGCAGCTAATACAGGAAATGCAAATGCAGGCAGAGCTGTTGGCAATGCTAACAATAAAAATAAGATCGCAATCATAATTCCCTGTCACAGAGTAATTGGAAGCAATAATAAATTAACCGGATATGCCGGAGGATTATGGAGGAAGGAGTGGCTCATCAGTCACGAAAAGAAAATTTCTTCCGGCGCAGAAATATTTTAAGAAAAGTGAAAGTACAGACAGAAATATTTTTAAGCTGATCGAAAATAAACCGGGTCAGCTTTTTTGATTATTTAAATAAAAAAATTCAATATATGAAAAGTGTATGTGTCTTTTGCGGATCGTCTTCCGGAGAAGGAGTAAAGCATCTAGTTGCTGCGCAGAAACTCGGTGAACTGATCGTAAAAGAAAATCTTAAACTTGTTTATGGCGGCGGAAACGTCGGCATAATGGGTGAAATTGCAAATTCGGTTTTGAAATATAACGGTGAAGTTACAGGTGTGATCCCGGAAGATCTGGTATCGAGGGAATCAGCTTTGAGAGAGGTTACTGAGCTTATAATTGTAAATTCTATGCATGAAAGAAAAGCTAAGATGTCAGATCTTTCAGACGGTTTTATAGCAATGTCCGGCGGGATCGGAACACTGGAGGAGTTATTTGAAGTATGGACGTGGGCTCAGCTTGGGATTCATTCAAAGCCAATTGGTATTTTAAATATTGATAATTATTATACTAAACTTATTGAGTTTATACAATACAGTGTTGAACAGAAATTTGTTAATAAGGAAAATCTCGATATGATAATAATTGAGACAGATGCAGAAAGACTGTTAGATAAAATGAAAAATTTCAAACCTGTCAAAGTAAAAAAATGGATCGGTAAAGAAGCCTCTTAAAAGAATTACATTAATTCCCGGATCTATGAACCTGGAGCATTTCAAAGAATATTGTTTAAACAAAAAATCTGTTACCGAAGAGTTTCCCTTTGGTCCGGAAACGCTTGTATATAAAGTCGGAGGGAAAATATTCGCTATAACATCTTTCAGCATTCCGTTAAAAGTAAATTTGAAATGTGATCCCGAGCAGGCAATGGATCTGCGGGAAAGATTTGAAGAAGTTCAGCCGGGATTTCATATGAATAAGAAGCACTGGAATACAGTTGATTTTGAAGGAAGGATTGGTGATAAAGATCTTAAAAAAATGATTGATCATTCCTATGAACTTGTATTTAAAAGTTTACCACGAAAACTGAAGGATGGTTTGAATAAACAAAGATAATGTTAAGAAAATAAATTTTCACATAAAAAGTGAACAAATAAATTATACTATGATACAAAGAATTGAACTCACACTTTCCCCTGAAGAAGCTTCAGATGATAAAAAAATTGAACAGATCGTCAGAGAAGAAAGTAGATTCAAAGCTTCGGATAAAATTGTTATTGTAAAAATAAAAAGTTCGATAGATGCCAGAAGCAGATTTCCATTTATAAATTTAACAGTTGATGTATTTATAAATGAGCTCCCTCCGCCCGAACCTGTCTTAAAAGAAAATTACAAATCAACATTCAACAGCAGTAAGAAAGTTCTGATTATAGGCGCTGGTCCGGCAGGATATTTTGCTGCGCTGGAGCTAATCGAACATGGAATTAAGCCTGTGATTTTTGACAGAGGAAAAAATGTACGTGAAAGAAGAAGAGATCTCAGAGCCATTCAGCAGGACAGCATTGTAAATCCTGATTCGAATTATTGCTTTGGAGAAGGCGGTGCCGGAACATATTCCGACGGTAAACTTTATACCCGTTCACATAAGCGCGGAGATATATACAAAGCGCTGAGAATATTTGTTGAACATGGCGCTAAGTCAGAAATTTTAGTTGAAGCACATCCGCATATTGGTTCAAATAAATTACCTCTTGTAATTCAGAATATTCGTGAAACGATTTTAAATTTCGGCGGAGAAATAAATTTTAATTCTAAAGTCACGGATTTTATTATAGAGAAAGGGATCATAAAAGGAGTTATAATTAATGAGCAGGAAGAATTTTACGGTGATTCAGTTATACTTGCAACAGGACATTCTGCAAGGGATATATTTTATTTGTTAAAAAAAAATAAAATCAAAATAGAATCCAAACCGTTTGCACTTGGGATCAGAATTGAACATCCGCAGGCATTGATAGATGAAATACAATATAAACAGAAGCCGCGGGATAAATTTCTTCCTGCAGCAAGTTATAAACTTACTGCACAGGTAAAAGGAAGGGGAGTATTTTCATTTTGCATGTGCCCGGGCGGACTTATAGTTCCGGCAGCGACATCACCCGTTGAGATAGTTGTCAACGGAATGTCAATGTCAGGAAGAGATTCAGAATTTGCAAATTCAGGAATTGTTGTGGCAGTAGAAAAAGAAGATTTGATTGAGTATGAAGAGTACGGTGAACTTGCGGGACTTGAATTTCAGAAAGAAGTTGAAAGAAAATTTTTCGATGCAGGAGACGGATCGCAGAAAGCACCGGCACAGAGAATGACAGATTATATGAAAGGAAGAGTATCAGAAATAATAGGGAAAACTTCATATATTCCCGGTGTACACAGTTTTATGATGAGTGATTTACTTCCCGGATTTATTTCCGAAAGATTAAAATATGCATTGGGACATTTTGGTAATAAGATGAAAGGATATTTTACGGAAGAAGGGTACATGATAGGAGTGGAATCACGAACGAGTTCACCTGTAAGGATACCAAGAAACCGCGAAACTTCTGAACACATTGAAATTAAAAATCTATATCCCTGCGGAGAAGGAGCCGGTTATGCCGGTGGAATAATCTCTGCTGCACTGGACGGACAAAATGTTGCAAAGGCGATTTATAAAAAAACAATAAATTAAAAATGATAATAAAAAAAGCAACAATTGAAGATCTGGAAATCATTGCGAATTTGTTTGATCTTTACAGGCAATTTTACAATCAGAATTCTGATATTGATTCAGCAAAAGAATTTTTATCAGAAAGGATAAAAAACAATGAATCAGAAATATTTTTTGCATTAGATGAAAAGAATAAAAAAGGAATGGGTTTCGTTCAGCTCTTTCCTGCATTTTCATCTGTAAGTATGAAAAGACTCTGGATATTGAATGATCTGTATGTTCATCAGGATTATCGTAAACATGGAATTGGTGAAGCTCTGATCCAAAGATCAAAAGAATTATCAATGGAAACTGCTTCAAAGGGTCTTTCGCTCGAAACACACAATTCGAACAAAATCGCTCAGAAACTCTATGATAAAACAGGATTTGAAAAGGATAATGAGTATTATAAATATTACTGGAAGTAAGGATTATGTTAGAGTTTTCATCAATAGCGTCCAAAACAATTCTGAGTTTGATCTAAAAGTAAGAAATTAAGATGCATTCTAAACAAAAAATTGATATGTAAAATCAATCTCTAAAGTGGAATTTGAAACAATTTTAACCTCATCTTTTGAACAAATACTGGATATTGTTTTAATATTGTCTGATTTTTACTAGTTTATATTATGGAAGAATTTTGATGTTTTTTGAAAATAAATTTTAATATTCTTAGGATGTGCCACACTTTAAGGTGTGCCACATCTTAAAAATGTGGCACGAATTGTTTCTAGTGATTTCAAAAAATCATTGATTTCTAAATTTTTTAATATTTCTACAAAAATAAAGCTTTTACACAAACAAGATTCCGGTTTTTCCATATCCAAATTAAGTTTTTTGAAACTACATTCATTTCTTTCATAATTTCAATTTGTTATAAAAACTTTACTCCTAAAATGCAAATTCCTGTCTTAGATAAAAAATGATTTAAAAAAGATTAAAAATTGTTTTGACAAGTTTTATTCACTTTGTAAATGTTTTGAACAATGTCGTACAAAAATGTTTATTTAAGTAATTCAATAAATTTCGTGTGATTACTGATATAGCTTTTTGAAAACATTTTGGACGGATCTGAATTTTCATAGTTTTCCCAACTTATATTACCTTTTATATTGTAATTAAGGTTTTATATTCCTAAATTGAACACGTAAAAAAACAGTACAGCGTTTTTGTTCCGGTTTACCGGAATTGTTCTACCAAAATAAAGAAAGTAGCAACAAGCTTTTAAGATTTTGCTGATGTAACGTAACATCCTTTTTTAAAAGGTGCAAGTCGCAGCAAATATATCAGGAACTGAAATTGCATCGGGCCTGGTAGAAAAAGATTTAAGAGCCAAAATTTGCAAGCGTACATTTTCAAAACACCAAAAAAAGGAAAAACCACCATGGAAAAAGGAACTGTAAAATGGTTCAACGTTACAAAAGGTTATGGATTCATAACCAGAAGCAACGGACAAGATGTATTCGTACATTTCAAAGCAATTAACGCAGACGGCTACAAAAAATTAGACGAAGGCGATGAAGTTGAATTTGAAGTTGAAGACGGAGCAAAAGGTCCTCAGGCTGCAAATGTAACCAAAGTTGGATAATTAAAAAATAAGCCCGTGACTCAAAATCACGGGCTTTCTGTTTCTAAACCGCACTTTTATATTTTTATTCTGCCTACAAATCTTTTCAGGATCTAAAAATTCTTCTTATTTACTCAGTTTTTCGATCATTTCCACAGCATTTTTATTACCGGGATTCAACTCTAATGACTTCTTAAAATTGAAAATTGCCATTTCTTTATTCCCGTCCTTCATATAAGCTTCACCAATACTGTCGTAAACATTAAAAGAATTTGGATAAGCAGTTACATTCAGTTTAAATACTTCAATCGCATCCTTTGTTTTTCCGGTTTGTAGAATCTGATATCCAAGAGAATTAAGCTGCACTTCTTTTAAATTATATTTATCACTTCCGGATGACTTTATTTCATTATACTGATTTATTACAGAATCAACTCCGCTCTGTATATATGTCAGCATTAGCATATCTGAAATCGGTATTTTCGGCTCTCCGACACTTATCAGCTCTACATCAAAAATAAGAGTTGCATCCGGCGGAATTACATTTCCTGCACCTTTGCTTCCATAAGCCAGATCCGGCGGAATGATCAGTTTGTATTTATCACCAACACTCATGAGAGAAATTCCTTCATCCCAGCCTTTTATTACCTGACCTGTTCCAAGTACAAATTCAATCGGTTCATTTCTTTCTCTTGATGAATCAAAAACTTTTCCGTTTAAAAGATATCCGGTATAATGAACTTCAACAGCTTTTCCTTTTTCAGAATTTGCGCCGTCTTTTTTTTCAGTTACTATATACATTAATCCGCTTTCAGTTTTAATTGTGTCATTTTGCGCCCCTGAAATGTTGAAAGCTGTTAAAAACAAAAGTACTGTTATTGCTGTTTTTTTCATTTTGCTGATTTATTTTGGTTATTTTGAAATATTTTTTTGATATTACATTTTTGAAATTTCTTCAAGACTGTCTTCAATTTCTTCCCTGCTCAGATTTCCTGAAATAAGCTCTTCATCTGTTTTGAGATTAAGTCTTTTATAAAATGATACTGCTTTTTTCTTTATTTCATCATCAGGATCTTCCATCATTTGAAATATAAGATCTTCCGCTTTTGAATACTGACCGGAAAGTTCATAAAAATCCATTAACTTGTTTTTTAAAATTCCGGAAAATTCAATTGAGCTAAGTTTTGAGATCAGATTGTTTGTTTTTGAATAATATTTTTCCTGATCAGGTATTTCTTTTGCAAGTAACGCTTCAATATAAAATCTCAGTGATTTTAAATATAAATTTATACTTTCATTTTCGTTGCCTTGTAACTCTTTTGATTCACCAAATTCATACATTAACTCTGCAGAAATAAAACATCTGCCGGCGTAGAGTTCAGAAGATTTTAACAGTTTCATAATATCTTCAATGCTAAGTATATCAATCATTTTCAGATCCAGTCCAACTATTGTTTTTGCAGCAGATTCAATTTCTTTTTCAGCTTCAGCGTAATTCTTATTTTCCTTATTTAATAAAATTTTTGACAATACGGCAGCAAGCATCTCTGTCATCCGCATTAAATAATCTCTCTGAAGCATATAATAAAATTAAATTTTTATTGTTTTGGAAAAATCCTGAAAATATGGGAAAAATATTTTGCGGAATAAAGTTTCTATAATAATTCTCCTTTTAAAACTGTTACAGCTTTTCCCGTTAATAGAACTCTGTCATCTGCAATTCTGACCTTCATTTTCCCGCCTCTTTTGGATGCCTGAAAAGCTGTCATTTCGGTTTTGTTAAGTTTTTTGCTCCAGTATGGCGCGAGTGAGCAATGAGCTGATCCTGTAACAGGATCTTCGTCAATTCCTTTTGCCGGAGCAAAATATCTGGAAACGAAATCATAATCCTTATTAGAGGATTTACTGGTAATAATTATACCGAATTTCGGAAGACCTGCTATTAATTTGAAATCCGGTTTAAAATTTCTTACCACATCTTCTGATTCCAGCTCTGCAATATAATTGCTTTCACTTTTTCCGCAAATCCCGGCATATATAAGTTTAACTTTTAAAGCATTTTCAATTTCTGTTGTTGTTTCAAAATCTATTACAGGTATTAAAGGAAAATCAAGTGTGATATCATTTAATTTTTTAGTTGCAATAAGTTTACCGCTGTACAAAGTATTGAAAACAGCATCTGCATTTTCATCAAGAATATTTGTTTGCCAGAGAATATGAGAAGCTGCAAGAGTTGCATGTCCGCACAGTTCCACTTCAACTTCAGGAGTAAACCATCTCAGATTGAATTCATTTGAACCGTCAAGTTTTTTTACAAAGGCAGTTTCGGATAAATTCATTTCAGCGGCCAATTTTTGCATCCATTCTGTGTTTTCGGAATTGCTGTTCTTATCCTCGAGAATGCAGACTGCTGCCGGGTTTCCAGTGAATTGCTTATCTGTAAATGCGTCAACGATAAAAATTTTATTCATATTAAAAGTGATTTATCTGATCAGGTTTTTCTTAATTTCCAATGATTTTTAAAAAAGTTTTAACCATACTAATAATTTAAAAATGATTTTACAATTACAATTTTTTTAAAAACTTTTGACTTGCAAAAAATTTTTTTTGCTGAATTCACAATAAATTTTTTTCTCATAAAAAATAATTTAAAATCAATAGTGAAATTTTTTAAAAATGTTTGCATTTAAAAGTTAGTTGTAGTAATTTTACCAAACAAAATTTCTTCACATCCCACGAAATATTTTTCTTAAATACGTTTTTTATTTTATAATTTTTATAATTTTTATGTAAATGAAAATTAACAGGTTTTTAGTAAACAAAGGCGAAACTGCTTTTGACACAATCGAATTTGACACCCGCTCTTCAGTAATAAGAAATCCCGACGGTTCCGTAGTTTTTGAAATGAACAACATCAAGGTACCAAAGCACTGGTCTCAGGTTGCGACAGACATTCTTGCGCAAAAATATTTTCGAAAAGCAGGTGTACCTGTTTATTTAAAAAGAGTTGAAGAAAAAGGTGTGCCCGAATGGCTGCAGAGATCCGAAGCTGATAATGACAGAATGAAAGATTTTCCTGAAGAAGAAAAATATACATCTGAAAAAGATTCAACTGAAGTTTTTAACAGACTTGCCGGTTGCTGGACTTACTGGGGATGGAAACATAAATATTTCACAAAAGAACAGGATGCAAAGAATTTTTATGAGGAACTATGTTATATGCTTGCAATGCAATATGCTGCTCCGAATTCACCGCAATGGTTTAATACAGGACTTAACTGGGCTTACGGGATCAGCGGACCTTCGCAGGGTCATTTTTATGTAGATCCGAAATCCGGAAAACTTGTTTCTTCGGAAGATGCTTATACTCATCCGCAACCCCATGCGTGTTTCATTCAATCATTAACCGATGACCTTGTCAATGAAGGCGGGATAATGGATCTTTGGGTAAGAGAAGCAAGATTATTTAAATACGGATCTGGTACCGGTTCAAATTTTTCTAATATCAGAGGAAACAATGAACCTTTAAGCGGCGGCGGAAAATCTTCCGGCATAATGTCATTTTTAAAAATCGGAGACAGAAGCGCAGGTGCTATAAAATCCGGAGGTACAACAAGACGTGCGGCAAAAATGGTTACACTAGATCTGGATCATCCTGATATTGAAGAATTTGTAAACTGGAAAGTTTTAGAAGAAGAAAAAGTTGCTTCACTTGTTGCCGGATCAAAGTTATTAAATCACCATCTTAATAAAATTATTAATGCCTGCCACTCAGTACATCCGGAGAATGACGGATTTGACAGAAAGGCAAACAGGCAGCTTGCTCAGGCGATCGCCGAAGCAAGAAAAGTAATGACTCCGGAAAATTATATCGAAAGAGTTATACAGCTTGCAAAACTCGGTTATAAGGAAATCGAATTTCCGGAATATGATACTGACTGGACCTCAGAAGCGTACCTTACAGTGTCCGGACAAAATTCCAATAACAGTATCCGCGCAACGAACGGATTTATGCAGTCTGTTATTGATGATAAGGACTGGAATTTATACTGGAGAACCGAATTAAAAAAATCAAAAAAAGAAAACAGAGATCCGAAACCCTGCAAAACAATGAAAGCAAAAGATCTCTGGGAACAAATTTCATATTCTGCATGGTCAAGCGCAGATCCCGGAATTCAGTTTCACGATACTATTAATGAATGGCATACCTGTCCAAACGGTGGAATAATCAAAGCTTCCAACCCATGTTCTGAATATATGTTCCTTGACGATACCGCATGCAATCTGGCTTCACTCAACCTTATGAAATTTTATGATGAGAAAACCAATAAATTCGATATTGGAAAATACAGACACGCTTCAAGACTATGGACTGTAGTTCTTGAGATAAGTGTTTTAATGGCTCAGTTCCCGAGCAAAAATATTGCGCAACTTTCTTATGAATACAGAACACTGGGTCTCGGATATGCAAATCTCGGCGCGATGCTGATGGTGAAAGGTATTCCTTATGATTCACAGGAAGCGTTGGCTGTGACCGGCGCGCTGACATCAATTCTTCACATGACATCTTATGCTACATCTGCGGAAATGGCCGGAGAACTTGGTACTTTCCCGAGATACAAAGATAATGAAAATGAAATGCTGAGAGTGATCAGGAATCACCGAAGAGCAGCATACAATATTGCAGCGACTGAATATGAAGGACTTTCAATTCCGCCTCTTGGAATAAATAAAAATCATTGTCCTGAAGAACTTCTGAAAGCAGCAAGAGAAGATTCAGATAAAGCGCTTGAGCTTGGAGAAAAATTCGGTTACAGAAATGCGCAGGTAACTGTAATAGCTCCGACAGGAACTATAGGACTTCTTATGGACTGTGATACAACAGGTGTAGAACCCGATTTTGCTTTGGTGAAATTTAAAAAACTTGCCGGCGGCGGATATTTTAAAATTATAAATGAATCTGTTCCTCCTGCGCTTAAAAATTTAGGATATAAAGATAAAGAGATCATTGAGATCATAAAATATACAAAAGGTCACGGATCACTTATCGGCTGTCCCGGAATAAATGCCCAGTCCCTTACAGACAAAGGTTTTACAAAAGAAGTTCTTGCAAAAATTGAAAAATCACTTCCGTCTGTATTTGACATAAGTTTTACTTTTAATAAATGGACACTGGGAGTCGGATTCTGCATGAATGCTCTGGGATTTTCTGAAGAGCAGCTTGACGATCCCGGTTTTAATGTGCTGAAAGAACTTGGTTATACAAATGAACAGATCGACGATGCCAATAATTATGTATGCGGAACAATGACAATAGAAGGAGCTCCTTATCTGAAAGAAGAACATTATGCGATATTTGACTGCGCAAATAAATGCGGTAAGATCGGTAAAAGATATATTTCTGCTGATGCGCATATTAAAATAATGGCATCTGCACAGCCGTTCATTTCCGGAGCAATTTCAAAAACCATCAATCTGCCAAATCATGCTTCGATCGAAGATATGAAAAACGCATATCTGAATTCATGGAAACTTGGCGTAAAAGCAAACGCGCTTTACAGAGACGGTTCGAAATTATCCCAGCCGTTGAATACAGTTACCGATGATGAAGCATTAAGTGTAGAAAGCGGAGAGGATGTAACACGTGAAGTTTCAAGAACAAATGACATTGTAAAAGTAGCTGAGAGAATTATTCACAGATACATTGCAAAAAGAAGAAAGCTTCCTTTCAGAAGAAAAGGTTATACACAGAAAGCTAAGATCGGAACACATTCCGTCTATCTCCGAACGGGAGAATATGAGAACGGTCAGCTTGGTGAAATATTCATAGACATGCATAAAGAAGGCGCAGCTTTCAGAAGTCTGATGAATTGTTTTGCAATTGCGATCTCACTGGGACTTCAGCACGGAGTTCCGTTAGATGAGTTTGTAGATGCATTTGTTTATACAAGATTTGAACCGAACGGAATTGTTGTCGGTAATCCTAATATAAAAATGAGCACTTCTATAATTGATTATCTGTTCCGTGAACTTGCTGTGACATATCTTGGCAGAACAGATCTTTCGCACATTACAAATGACGCTGAATTTCAAAAGTCACCTATAGACGCTCTTTCAAAACTTGAAGGTGATACTGATTTTGATGAGGAAGAAATTTATAGTGAAAGAATAATTGAAGAGCATACAAAAACTAAAGATGGTAGTGTTAAATCAGAATCGGCAATTAAGCTCTCTCCGAATACTGCTGATGTTTTAACTGTTAACACACCGATCATTGAAAAAATAAAAGAAGCCAAGATGAAAGGATACACCGGAGACATTTGCACATCCTGCGGAAGTGTTACAATGGTGAGAAACGGAACATGTCTGAAGTGTATTACCTGCGGTGAGACGAGTGGGTGCAGCTAAATCAATTACGAATTACGAGTTAAGAATTACGAATGTAAAGCCAGTTGCTGAAGAGTGATTGGCTTTTTTAATTTTTAATTTTATTTTAAATGTTTAAGTGATTAGCTTTTAAATAGAATGTAAGAAAGTTTTTTTTGATATTTGCATAAATAAAAACTATACAAATCCGCATAATGATCTCAAAAGAACTGATCAATCAGACTATATATAATGCAATAGATGAAATTAATCTGCAGATAGAAGGTGAAAATAAACTTGAAAAAAAGGAAGAAACAACTTTATATGGAAAGAACAGTTTACTGGATTCTCTCGGACTTGTGAATTTAATAGTGGAAGTCGAGCAGAGATTTCAGGATGAACACGAAGTTACAATAAATCTGACTGATGAAAAAGCACTTTCCCAGAAGAACAGTCCATTCCTTTCCGTAAAAACATTATCGGAATATATTTCCGGATTGTTGAATAAATAGAAATTTCAGTCATTATATAATTCAATCTGATATAACATTATACAAATTGGAAAATAAAAAAGTATTACTCATAACAGGATCGCGCAAAGGTATCGGAAGATATTTGTCAGAATATTACTGTGAAAAGAATTTTACTGTGATCGGATGCAGCAGAGGCAAAAGCGATTTTGAAAATAAAAATTACAGGCATTTCGAACTTGATATAACTGACGAAAACAAAGTGAAGTCAATGTTTAACAGTGTCAGAAAAGATCACGGCAGACTGGATGTTTTGATCAACAATGCAGGTATCGCTTCCATGAATCATATAATGCTTACGCCTTTGAAAACTGTTGAAAATATATTCGATACAAATTTTCTCGGATCATTTTTATTTTGCAGGGAAGCATCAAAAATAATGATCAAAAATAAATCCGGTAGAATTATAAATCTTTCTTCAGTTGCAGCCGGATTGAATCTGGAAGGTGAAGCGATCTACGCAGCTTCCAAATCCGCTCTGGTAACTTTTTCTAAAATTCTTGCAAAAGAACTTTCGATATATAATATTACTGTAAACACAATTGGCCTGACACCGGTGGAAACTGATCTCATAAAGAATGTTCCGAAAGTTAAAATGGATGAATTGCTGAAAAAATTATCGTCGAACAGATTCGGAAAATTCTCTGATATATCAAATGTAACAGATTTTTTGATCAATGAGCAAAGCGATTTTATCACGGGACAAAATATTAATCTCGGCGGAGTATGATGCACGCAGATTTTTTGTTTTCAGAATTCGGAAAGAACAAGGACAGAAATGCATTAATATGGAAAGATAATATTTACAGTTACAGTTCTATACATGAAAAATATTTAGTATGGAAAAAAAAACTTTCAGGAGAATATCCGATATCAGAAGGAAGTATAGTTTCCCTTGAAGGAAATTTTTCACCGAATACAATTTCTATTTTGCTTTCTTTGATAGATATGAATTGCATAATAGTCCCGCTTAATTATTCCGGCAAACCGGATAAGGAAGAGCTGATAAATATTTCTCAACCGGATTTCAGGATATCGGTAAATGAAGAAGATGAAGTTAAAATTTATAAAACTGAAAAGCCGGATTCATTTAAAACACATTCGCTCATTGAAATTCTTCATGAAAGAAATCATCCCGGTTTAATTCTTTTTTCATCCGGAACATCAGGAAAACCGAAAGCCGCAGTACATGATTTCACAAAGCTTCTGAATAAATTCAAAACAAAAAGAGATCCGTTTGTAACAATGAACTTTCTGCTTTTTGATCACTGGGGCGGACTGAATACATTATTTCATACATTGTCAAACGGCGGAACAGTATTGTCTCCTGCGGTCAGAACGCCTGAGTATATCTGCGCTCAGATCGAAAAATTTAAAGTTGAGTTGCTCCCTTCATCGCCTACCTTTTTAAATCTGCTTCTTATAAGCGAAGCATACAAAAGATTTGACATGAGCAGTTTGAAAATAATCAGTTACGGAACTGAGCCAATGTCATCAAGCACATTAAGTAGACTGAATTCAGTTTTTCCGGAAGTGAAATTCAGACAAACTTACGGATTGATAGAGGTCGGAGTATTGCGGACAAAATCAAAAGATGACGGTTCACTCTGGCTTAAGCTTGGCGGTGAAGGATTCGAGATCAGAGTTGCAGACAATATTCTGCAGATCAGATCTGACTCTGCGATACTCGGATATCTGAATTACCCAAGTCCGTTTACGGAAGACGGATTTTTTATAACCGGTGATCAGGTGGAAACTGACGGAGATTATTACAGAATACTGGGAAGAGTTTCACAGCAGATAAATGTCGGAGGCGAGAAAGTATTTCCTGCGGAGATAGAAAATGTAATTAAAGAAATGGATAATATTGCTGATGCAGTAGTCTACGGAGAGAAAAATCCTATTACAGGAAATATCATTTGCGCGGATATAGTACTTTTAAAGGAAGAGAATAAATCTGAAGTGAAGTCAAGAATGAAGAAATTTTGCAGAGAAAGACTTCAGGGATTTAAAGTACCTACCAAAATAAACATTGTAGATAATCTTATTATCAGTGAGAGATTCAAGAAGAGAACTTCCCCTGAAGCCTGAACTAAATATTAAACAAGAAAAATAATTTGCAGGAAAATTTAAGAGAAAATTTTACCGATCTGATAGCAGAAAAAACAAAGAATAATCCAGCTTTCATTCATCTGGATATGATCGGAATTGCAAAGCTCGGAAAAAATAATATAGAGAGAATTAAAGAGTTTTGCGGAATTCTTGAAAACATTGAAAAGAAAAATGGCAATATTTGCATTCCTGCATATACATTGAGTTACACAAAAAGTGAAGAGTATAATTTACTTACAACTCCCAGTGCCAATGTGGGAGCTGTTTGCGAAGAAGTAAGAAAAGAGTTTCCGGAAAAAAGAACTGTCGATGCATTATTTTCATATACAGTTTTCGGAAATGGAATTTCCCGAAAACATTTTGAAATTTCTGATTACGAATCATTCGGTCACGGTTCATTGATGGAAGAAGTTTTTAATAAAGACGGATATATATGGTCGATCGGAGGAGTTTTCAGAAATTCAACTGAAATACATTTTATTGAAAAGCTGCTGGAGATCGATTACCGTTATGATAAAATTTTCAATGGAAAAATTATTGACAGAGACGGGAAGACACATGATCAGCAGATAAAATATTTTTGCAAAAAATTTGATTATAACCTGGCATATGATTTTAGGAATTTAGAAATCGAATTAAGAGAAGACGGATTAATGGAAACAATAAAAGCAGAAGGATTTCCGATTTTTGTTTCGGGAATAAAATTCAAAACACTTTATGATTACGTTGAAATTAAAATTAGAAAGGACAAAAACTACCTGATAAAAGATCTGAAGAATAGCAGATTATAAAGCAAAAACACAGATCCGTCCAATACGTTTTCAAAAGCTATATCAATAATCAAACGAAATTTATTGAATTACTTAAATAAACACTATTGCATGACTTTGTTCAAAACATTTACAAAGAGAATAAAACTTGACAAAACAATTATTAATCTTTTTTAAAATATTTTTTAATCTTTTTTAATCTAAGGCAGGAATTTGCATTTTAGGAGTAAAGTATTTAAAACAAATTGAAATTGTGAAAGAAATGAATTTAGTTTCAAAAACTTAATTTGGATATGAAAAAACCGGAATCTTGTTTGTGTAATAGCTTTATTTTTGTGAAAATAATAAAAAATTTAGAAATCAATGATTTTTTGAAATCACAAAAAACAATTCGTGCCACATTTTAAAATGTGGCACACCTTAATGTGTGGCACATCCTAAGAATATTAAATTTATTTTCAAAAAACATCAAAATTCTTCTATAATTTAAACTTTTAAAATCAGACATTATTAAAACAATATCCAGCATTTGTCCAAATATGAGGTTAAAATTGATATAAATTCCATTATAGAGATTGATTTTACCTATCAATTTTTTATTTAGAATGCTGCTTAATTTCTTACTTTTAGATCAAGCTCAAATTTGTTATTGACACTAATGCAAAAACATCATTCCGTAAAAACATTTAACATTGTAATTAAAATGCAATGTGAGTAATTTGAAATAAACAGATAAAAGTATAAACACATTATTAATGAGCGAGAAAACTCACCTAACAAATACATATAAAAATATATTAGTTTCAGAAATTGAAAATTCAAAAGCTTTAAAAGTCGGTATGATTCAGCTTAACCGGCCTGAAGCACTGAATGCATTGAATAACGAGCTGATGCAGGAAGTTGTCAATACGCTTGAAGCATTTGACAAGGATCCGGAGACCGGATGTATGATACTTACCGGAAATCAGAAAGCATTTGCAGCAGGCGCAGACATAAAAGAAATGGCTGAAGCTACATCGATAGAAATGCTGATCAGAGACCAATTCGCAAGATGGGACAGGATCAGAAAATTAAAAAAGCCTGTAATTGCAGCAGTCAGCGGTTTTGCACTTGGCGGCGGATGTGAACTTGCAATGTTGTGTGATATAATTATTGCAGCAGAAGGCGCAAAATTCGGTCAGCCGGAAATTAACCTCGGTGTTATTCCGGGAGCCGGAGGGACGCAGAGACTTACAAAAGCTATCGGGAAAGCAAGAGCTATGGAAATGATACTTACTGGAAAAATGTTCACGGCAAAAGATATGTTCACAGCGGGACTGGTGACAAAGGTTGTAGATAATGATATTTTTCTTGATGAAGCTGTCGAGCTAGCAAAAGAAATTGCATCGAAACCCACGATCGCAGTTCAGCTTGCAAAGGAATGCATATTGAAATCATTTGATTCTACAATTGAATCTGGTCTAGAGTTTGAAAGAAAAAATTTCTATTTGTTATTTTCTACGGAAGATAAATTCGAAGGCATGAAAGCATTTGTAGAAAAGAGAAAAGCAGAGTGGAAAGGGAGATAGTGTGTGGAGTAAATGGAGTGTGTGGAGTGAGTTGAATAAGTTGAGTGTTTGGAGTATAGCGAAATAATTTTAAATTTTTTGTTTAATATTTAAAAGCATATAATTTTTGAAGAGATACATTTTATTTGCGTCAATAGTTTTTGTTTTGATGGCAAAGCTTTCATATTCCCAGTCCGATTCCGATACAGACAATAACAGAATTAAACTTAATGATGACCTGAATGCAGAGCAGATCATTGATAAATTCAAGCCTGCTCTGATATCAATATGGTATAATGAAAAGGATTATTATTCATATAATTCATTCAGCACAATCGATACAACAATTCTTAACGGCAGCGGATTTATTTTCAGTGAAGACGGATTAATAGGAACCAATTATCATGTAGTTGAAAATATTGACAGTCTATTAATTAAAACAAGTGACGGATTATTTTATGATTCAGAACTTTTGTTAGTTGACAAGATAAATGATTTTGCAATTATAAAAATTAAAAATCCTGACAACGTTAAATTTCCATTCATAGAATTCGGGAATTCAGACAATGTAAGAGCCGGCCAGGAAGTTTTTGCTATAGGCAGTCCGCTTGGATATGAGTATACAATTTCTTCCGGGATCGTAGCTGCAGTCAGGGAAAATGAAAAAGTCAGTTTCAGCGATCCTGTAACTTATGAAGCTAAGGAAAAGATCTTTGAAAAAGTACTTCAGATCACTGCAGCGATTTCGCCCGGTAACAGCGGCGGAGCATTGTTTAATTCGCGCGGAGAGGTCATAGGTATTACAACTTATACATACAGCGGTTACGGAAACCTGAATTTTGCTGTTGCCATAAACAGTTTTAAAAAGCTTGTAATACTTGAAGAGTCAAAGGAATACCTGACAGACACTGAACTGATTTTTAAGAAAGAGGAAAATCTTTTTATGACAAACTACAGACTGGCTACTGATATAAAATCACAACTGGCATATGACTGGACTTACTCGAAGCAAAAGGATACAATGAAAACGGCGGATCTGTTTTTAATAGAGCAGGATTCGATCAACAGAAGTAAATTTTTAAAAGCAGAAAATTATTATTTCAAATGCATGGAGATAAAACCTGATACTTTCCTTATCTATCAGGATCTTCTTGATATGTATGTGTTAACTGATAATTTTCAGAAAGCTGAAGACTTATACAGAGAGATCAAGATAAAATTCAATTCAGACAGTCTGCTTAATTTACTTTCATCTAATCTGGCTTCGGCATATTCCAATTCAAAGAATTTTGACAAAGCACTTCAGTTTTATCAGAAGATGCTCAAGGAAGATGACACTCAGTATTTTATTTACTTCCAGATAGCAAATATTTATGAAGAAAAAAAAAATTATAAAAAAGCTGTTAAAGAATACAAAAACCTTCTGGAAATTGATCCGGGTTATAATGAAGCAAACATACGGCTTGGAAAAATATATTATACAAAGTATAAAGATCTGAATAAAGCAAAGAAATATTTACAAAAAGCATACGAGAAAGAACTTTTATATACCGGAGCAGCTCCTTACAATGTTGATCTGCTGTATTATCTTGGAATGATTGCTGTTGAGGAAAACAGAAAATTTGATGCAATACTTGCATATATGGATCTGAAAAGTGTTTATACTTACAACACAGAAGAAATTGAAAAAAAGGCAGAACTTTACAGAAAAATTCTGGAAATGGAAGAGTGAACGTAAGAAGTGAGATGTG
>DAIPYE010000003.1:38582-41409 GCA_036782915.1 Bacteroidota bacterium
GAACTTTACAGAAAAATTCTGGAAATGGAAGAGTGAACGTAAGAAGTGAGATGTGAGACGGGAGAAGCATGAACAGGATAATTAACAATTAACAATTAGCAATTAACAATTAGCAATTAACAGGCGTGTCAGAAAAACGTCTTATTTTTTATAACTAATATATTATGATAAAAACATACGATGTAGTAATAGTTGGAGCCGGAGGAGCGGGGCTCAGAGCTGCAGTTGAAATTCCAAAAGAATATTCATGCGCGGTAATTTCAAAAGTATATCCACCGCGGTCACATACCGGTACTGCACAAGGCGGTGTCTGCGCGGCAATGTCAAACATGGAAGAAGATTCCTGGGAAAATCATGCTTATGATACCGTCAAAGGAAGTGATTATCTTGGAGATCAGGATTCAATAGAAGTGATGTGCAAAGATGCTCCGAGAGCAATTGTCGAACTTGAACATATGGGGATGCCGTTTTCCAGAAATGAAAAAGGACAGATCGCTCAGAGATTTTTCGGCGGTCACACAAAACCCGAAGATAAAGATAATCCGAACGGAAAAAGAATTCCGGTAAAAAGATCATGTTATTCGGCTGACAGAACCGGTCATGTAATGCTTCAGACGTTATTTGAAAACTCTATCAAAAATCAGATCACATTTTATTCTGAATATTTTGTAACAGATCTGTTAATGGAAAACGGAGTTTGCAAAGGAGTTGTAGCTTTTGACATTGCGAATTCGGAAGTTCATATTTTTCAGGCGAAAGCGGTGATGTTTGCAACAGGAGGTTACGGAAGAGTTTTCAGGATCACATCAAATGCTCATGCCGGAACAGGTGACGGAATGGCTTTGGTTTATGACGCGGGACTTCCGCTTGAAGACATGGAATTTTTTCAGTTTCATCCGACAGGATTATGGAAGCTTGGAATACTTGTAAGTGAAGCCGCAAGAGGTGAAGGAGGAATTCTGAAGAATAAGGACGGTGAAAGATTTATGGCAAGATATGCGCCTTCAGTAATGGATCTTGCGCCGAGAGATATGGTTTCAAGAGCCATCATAAGCGAGATACGTGCGGGAAGAGGTATCAGAGGCAGTGACGGAACCGACTATGTTTATCTTGATGTGTCTCATCTTGGAAAAGAAGTTATAGATGATAAACTTCCTGAGATCACAGGATTTGCAAGGACATATCTCGGAGTAGAGCCGACAAAAGAACCGATTCCTATTCAGCCGACTGCTCATTACGCAATGGGTGGAATTCCTACAAATGCAAACTGTGAAGTGCTGATGAATGAAAGGGGAGATATTGTTAAAGGTTTATATGCAGCCGGAGAATGCGCCTGCGTGTCAGTTCACGGAGGAAACAGATTAGGGACAAATTCACTTTTAGATCTGGTGGTCTTTGGCAGAAGAGGCGGAAAAGCAATTGCAGAATTTTTGAAAACAGCATCCTTTATGGAAGTAAGAGAAGATTCAGATAATAAAACAAAAGATATAATTTCAAACCTTTTAACATCGACCGGAACAGAAAAAGTCTCAGCTCTGAGAACAGAACTGCAGAATACAATGATGGAAGACTGCGGTGTATTCAGGACAGAAGAGGGATTGAAAAAAATGATCGTGAAACTTGAAGAGTTAAAAGCCAGATATAAAAATATTTCAATACAGGATAAGAGTAAGGTTTTCAATACGGAATTAGTCGAAGCAATAGAACTTGGCAATTTACTCAAAACTGCTGAAGCTACTGTTTACGGAGCATATAACAGAACCGAAAGCCGGGGCGCGCATACGAGAGAAGATTTTCCGACGAGAAATGATCAGGAATGGATGAAGCATAGTTTTGCTTTTGAAAAAAAGGAAAGCGGACCTGAGATAAAATACAAACCGGTTGTAGTTACAAGATATCAGCCGATGGAAAGAAAATATTAGAATGAAAAAGTATAAAGTTCTTTTTATTTTACTTTCTGTAATTTTATTGTTCAGTGAATCAAGATCACAGTTTGCTGACATTAAATTTAAAACAGGTGAATATGTTTTTCAAACGAAATTTGATACAGCTTCATATACGACTCAGTTAAAAATTAAAAAGAATAAGAAGACGATTTTTAAGGAAACATATCCTGATGGAATTACAGGGATCAGAGAATACGATCTTGATTATAACGGTAAAAAAGAAATTCTGATAGAGATGTACAGCGGTGGTGCGCATTGCTGTTCTAATCTTTATGTTGGTGAAATTGCCAACGGTAAATTTAATTATAATGATTCGATACTCTGGGGAAATTCATTTTACGGAATTGAAGATCTGAACAATGATAAGAAATTTGAGATCAGCGGAGTCAATGATATGTTTGCCTATGCATTTACAAATTACGCTCAGTCACAGTTTAATATTCTGATTTACGGATATGAGAATAAAAAATTCGTAAACGTGACAAAAAGTTTTCCTGCAATATTAGAAGCGCAGATCGGTGAAATGATAAAAGAGCTGAAGCCATATCAGGATTCTGGATTTAAATGTCCCGAGCTAAATGAAGATACATTTAATACAGATGCCGGCGCAGTAAAAGCAATACTTGCGGTAATAGTTGCAGATTATGGTACATTGGGAGAGATTGAAAAAGGTTATGAGTATCTTGAAGCAAATTACAATTGTCAGGATAAAGAAAAATTCATTGAAATATTAAATAACGATTTTAAACAGAAATAAAAATAATTTATGGATATTCAATTAAAGATTTTAAGATTTGATCCGGAGAAAAATACACAGCCGTACTATCAGGATTTTAACGTAAAGAATGTAACTGATGACTGGCGTTTACTGGATGTACTTC
>DAIPYE010000003.1:41419-46036 GCA_036782915.1 Bacteroidota bacterium
AAGAACCTCATTTTGAGGAATATCGTTTTGAAGGCCATGAGAACATGACAGTGCTTGACTGCCTGCATAAGATAAAATGGGAGCATGACGGAAGCCTGGCTTTCAGGCGTTCATGCGCTCACGGGATCTGCGGCAGTGACGGGATGAAAGTAAACGGAAAGAACAAACTTGCCTGCGCTCTTCTGCTGAAAGATATTAACACCAAAAAAACTATTGTTATAGAACCGTTGCCATCATTGCCGATCATAAAAGACTTGGTAGTCGATATGTCAACATTTTTTGCAAAGTATGAAGTTATAAAACCATATTTAATTAACAATACTCCTCCTCCAAAAAACAGTGAGCGGCTGCAGTCAAATGAGGATGCCGAGAAATTATTTGAATCGGCTAAGTGCATTCTCTGCGCATGCTGCACAACGAGCTGCCCTTCGACATGGACAAATGAAAATTACATCGGACCTGCCGCAATGCTCCGGGCATACAGATATATTGCTGACACAAGAGATGAAGGAGCTGATGAGAGATTAGACATTCTTGATACACCTGACGGGATCTGGAGATGTCATACGATCTTCAACTGCATAGAAGCCTGTCCTAAAGAAATTAATATCACATGGCATTTATCACAATTGAAGAAGAAGATCTCTTCGAGGGAAATGTGATCAGATTTTAAATAATCCGATATAATTTTCATAAATAATTAAAGCGGATTTTTTCGAAAAATTATTTTTTACCACAAAGAACACAAAGGAAAATAAGTACACAAAGGGTTAAATATAAAAAACTAATAGAAAAATAAAATTTTTTTGAGTTCTTTCTTTATACGCTTTGTGAACTTTGTGTTAAATTCTTTTAAGTAATCATTAAATATTCCCCGGAAATAAATTCAAATGAAAATCACATTAATTTTTTTATTATCTGTAATATTTTTAGCTAATATTACAGACGATCCCTCTATAAAACCTGAAGAACTTATATCACTGACAGCAAAGAAATGGAAAGGAACTCTGAAGTATCTTGATTACGGAAAAAATACTGAAGTGAGTATTTCTGCCGGTTTGAGTGTGATGCAGTCGGAATCAGATCTGAATGTGTTTTACTTTAGCTATGAATATCCTGACGAACCGCATGCAAACGGAATTGATACAATTACTGTAAGCGAAAATGGAAGCAAACTGAACGATGACATTTTAATTGAAAATAAATATACTAATGACACAACATTTACATTTACCACTCAAAAACAGGGAGAGGATAACAAAAAGAAAGCGGAGATAAAGCATATATACAGTTTGAAAGGCAATAAATTTATTATCCGGAAAGAAGTGAAATATGAAAATGAAAAAGAATTTTTTCTGAGAAATGAATATAATTTTGAAAGATAAATTTAATTAATGACAAACTCCGAATTCCGCAAATACGCTCACGAACTTGCAGACTGGATGGCAGATTATCTTGATGACATTCAGAAATTTCCTGTTAAGCCGGACATAAAACCCGGTGAAATAAAATCACAGATTCCTGATTCAGCGCCTGAATACAAGGAGAATTTCGAACACATATTTAAGGATTTTGAAGATATAATTCTTCCCGGAATGACACACTGGCAGCATCCGAACTTCTTTGCATATTTTCCCACCGGCGCAAGCGAGCCGTCAATTCTTGCTGAAATGCTATCAGCAACACTGGGAGCGCAGTGCATGATCTGGCTTACTTCTCCTGCGGCAGAAGAACTGGAAGACAGAATGATGGAATGGCTTCGGGAAATGACCGGGCTTCCGGAAAATTTTACAGGTGTCATACAGGACAGCAGTTCATCTGCAACACTTGTAGCACTCCTGACAGCAAGAGAAAGTAAAACAAATTTTAAAATAAATGAATCGGGATTTTCGGGAAAGGAAAGATTCAGGATTTATACTTCCACACAGGCACATTCATCGGTAGATAAAGATGTAAAGATAGCCGGTTTCGGAATTGATAATCTTGTGAAAATTAATGTGGATGAAAATTTTGCAATGATCACTTCAAAACTTGAAGAAGCGATCAAAGCAGATATTGAAAATGGTTTTAAGCCGCTGTGTGTAGTTTCGACGATTGGAACTACAAGCTCTACGGCAATTGATCCGATTGAATCGATAGGAATTATTTGTAAAAAATATAATTGCTGGCACCACATTGATGCGTCTTATGCCGGAACTGCATTGCTTCTGCCGGAGATGAGATGGATGAGCAAAGGAGTAGAATTGTCTGACAGTTTTGTATTCAATCCGCACAAATGGATGTTCGTAAATTTTGACTGCTCGGCGTATTTTGTAAAAGATAAAGAAACATTGATAAACACATTTTCAATACTGCCGGAATATCTAAAAACTCCTGAGGATAAACTTGTGAATAATTACCGCGACTGGGGGATTCCATTGGGAAGGAAATTCCGCGCATTGAAACTATGGTTTGTAATAAGATCGTATGGAGTCGAAGGATTACAGGAAAAGCTCAGAAACCATATTGAATACGGACAATGGTTCAAAGAGCAGATTCTGACAACTCCCGGATTTGAACTTACCGCGCCGGTTCCGTTGAATCTGATCTGTTTCAGAATAAAACCGGAAGGTATTGATAATGAAGTGGAACTTGAAAAGATAAACAAAGAGCTTTTGCAGAAATTAAATGACAGTGGAAAGATTTTACTGACGCAGACGAAATTAAATGAGAAATTTGTCATAAGATTTGTCGCAGGTCAGACACATACGACACCTGAGAATGTGAAAGAAGGGTGGGAAATGATACAAAACTGCTCAGAAGAATGGCTGATTCGTTCAGATTCATTAAAAAGGATCAGTTGTAAATAATTTAATTGAAACACACTTGTAATTGGTTATCTCATTAGGTAACTTAAACCAACGGAAAACAGATTTCTCCCCTAAAAATATTCCTCACAGCCAACCCAGAAATATTTTTTGAAATTTACTTTTCATTTATCTAAAACTGCTTCAGATACAAATTAAATAACGGACATTAAAATTGAGAATTTGAGTTCATGAAAACAGAAAAAAAGAAATCCAACATTGAATAAATTAAAAAGCGGAGTTTCATTTACCGAACATTTAGATAACAAGTACGGGAAATCCGGCAGCAGATCAAGATCTAAAATAGATGCTGATTTTGAAGTTTTTAAACCGGGTCTAATGATACAGGAAGCTAGAAAGTTTAAAAACATGACTCAGGAAGACCTGGCGAAAAAATCAGGCACTACAAAGTCTTACATTTCAAGGATTGAAAACAACGGAAGCGATATGAGACTATCGACGTTAAAAAAAATTATAAATGACGGACTGGGAGGAATGTTAAAGCTTAACATTGATTTCTGATTTCGGGTATTAATTATAAAATAAAATTTTGACAATTAAATTCATAAAGTTATGTTTAAAATATTTAAACTAAGATACAGCGCAGATATAAAAACGCTGATTTATATGGCAGTAACAACCTTGATGTTTGCAGGACAATGGCTGATATTCGGATTCAATCCGGTGATATATATTATTTATCTTTTCATGTCGGTTTCGGTTGCTGTGATAGTGCACAATCATAATCATCTTCCTATATGGCTGAATAAGAATATGAATATTGCTACAGATTCCTGGCTGACAGTATTTTACGGATTTCCTGTTTTTGCATGGATCCCCACACACAATAAAAATCATCACAGACTGAATAACAGAGAAGGTGATTACACGATCACATACAGATTCAGCGAAAAAAATAATTTCTTAACGCTTTTGACATATCCAACCATCAGCGGATATTATCAGCAAAAAGCTATAAAGGAATATCTGCAAGAAAAGTATAACTCAGACAGAACCAGATTTTATCAGTGCATCTGGCAATATGCCATTCTTGTGATATGGACAGCTGCATTTCTTCTGATAGACTGGAGAAAAGCATTGTTGTATGTAGTAATCCCTCAGCAGGTTGCTCTTTTCAGCGTTTTGATTTTCAATTATGTGCAGCATGTTCATGCAAACGAAGAATCAGAATTTAACCATTCGAGAAATTTTACGGGAGCGCTTAATCAGATGCTTTTTAATAATGGACTTCACACAGTTCATCATGATAAAGCTGGATTGCACTGGAGTAAGGTACCAGAAGAGCATAAAAAGATGCAGCATCTGATCGATGATTCATTGAAAGAGAAAAGTTTCTGGGGATATATCTTCAGAGCATACGTACTAGGATTATTCAATAAAAAATATAAAACTGATTCAATGCGTTTGCAGAGAATTGAAAAAGAAAAAATGCAGTCTCAGTCGGTAAATATGTAAAAAGCATTAAATGAACCGGTTTAGAATTCAGTTTTAGAAGAAAGCTAATTTTTAAGAAGTGTAAATGATTTAGTTATCATTTACACTTTTTTTATGTTGTAAAATCATATTCTCTAAAAACAAAGAAAAAGTTTGCCACGAATTTCACGAAGGATCACGAATTAAAAATAGTATCAGTGACTTTTGTTATCATAAAATATTACAATAAAATTCTTAAAGCAGATTTAATTTGAATATTTATAAATTATAAAAAACGATTTAGACAGAATGCTTATAAAATTTAGTATCAGTCATA
>DAIPYE010000004.1:0-6991 GCA_036782915.1 Bacteroidota bacterium
GGTTCCGGAAAATCCTCTCTTATTACAGAAACACTTTACAGAATTTTGTCAAAGAAATTTTTCAAAACTCCTGAACCATCTCTGCCATATACCTCCATCGAAGGTATCACAAAAAAGGGTGAGAAATATTATGAAAAAATAATTGACAAAATTATCGAGATAGATCAGTCTGCCATAGGAAGAACTCCTAGAAGTAATCCCGCGACTTACACCGGATTGTTTACTTTCATAAGAGATATATTTGCAAATCTTCCGGATTCAAAGATCCGCGGGTACAAGCCAGGCAGATTTTCTTTTAATGTAAAAGGCGGAAGATGTGATGCCTGTGAAGGCGCTGGATTACAGAAGATTGAAATGAATTTTCTACCTGATGTTTATGTGACGTGCGATGTTTGCAGAGGAAAAAGATATAACAGGGAAACTCTTGAAGTAAAGTATAAGCATAAATCCATAGCTGACATTCTTGAAATGACAGTTGAAGAAGCAGTGGATTTTTTTGAAGCAGTGCCGTCACTTAAAAGAAAACTTCAGACACTCTACGATGTCGGACTCGGTTATATCCGTCTTGGTCAGCAGGCGACCACTTTATCAGGCGGCGAAGCTCAGCGAGTGAAATTGTCAACGGAACTTTCAAAAGTTCAGACCGGCAGAACTCTCTATATTCTCGACGAACCCACCACCGGTCTTCACTTTGAAGATATTAACATGCTTTTAGATGTTCTTAATAAACTTGTCGACAAAGGGAATACGGTGATCGTAATAGAGCACAATATGGATGTGATAAAATCTGCCGACTGGATCATTGACCTGGGTCCGGAAGGCGGCAGCATGGGCGGTGAAATAATTGCACAAGGAACTCCGGAAGAAATAGTAAAGAATAACCTTGAAATAAGTTACACTGCTAAATATCTGAAAGTAGAACTGGAAAATAAATAATTATAAAAAATTTATTTCTTCAGTTCTTCAATTTTTTTATTCAATTCATTTGTCCAGATCTTATCAATCTCTATAGCTTTCTGAAAATCATTAACAGCTTTTTCCTTATCACCTGTTTCAATATATAATAATCCGCGGTTGTAATATGCAATGTCATCTCCGGGATTTAATTTTATTATCTTCGAATAATCATCGATAGCTTTGGCATTTTCCTTTAATGCCTCATAAGCTTCAGCTCTGCTGTAATATGCATCCAGATATTTTTTATTGATCTTTACAGCTTTAGAAAAATCATTTACAGCATTTTTAAAATCTTCTTTCCTTTCATAGATCATGCCTCTGCTGTAATAAGCTTCTGCATTTTTATTATTCATTTCTATTGATTTACTCAATTCATTCAAGGCTTTATCGTAATCAAAATAAATAAAATATATCATACCTTTGTAAAAGCATATCTCGTAATCATCTGATTCCTTATTCAGAATTTCAGAAAAGATTTTATTTGCTTTTTCAAAATCATCCGAATAAAAAGCTTTTTTTCCTGTTTCAAAATTTTCTTTAAGTGTCTGAGCTTTGAGTGCAGATGTATGTGAAGAAATCAGAAAAATCATTAAAATTAAATACCTGAACTTTATCATAATACTTTTTTTATTTTATAAGAATTTTTTTAAATATTTTCCTGTATAGGATTTTTTTTCATTTGCAATTTCCTCCGGAGTTCCTTTTGCAACTATAAATCCGCCTTCATCACCGCTTTCGGGTCCGAGGTCAATAATATAGTCAGCACATTTGATCACTTCAAGATTATGCTCGATGACCAATACCGAATTTCCGGTATCAATGAGTTCTTCAAAACATTTCAGCAGTTTTGATACATCATAATAATGCAAACCTGTTGTCGGTTCATCAAATACAAACAAAGTATGCCTCTCATCTTCCTGGAAAGTCAAATGATATGCAAGTTTTACTCTCTGAGATTCTCCGCCCGACAAAGTAGTTGCAGACTGACCTACTCTTAAATAACCAAGACCGACATCATCCAGCACCCTGATCTTTTTAACAATCTTTGGGTAAGGTTTAAAAAAATTAATAGCTTCGATAACAGTCATCTCAAGTACTTCGCTGATATTTTTGTGGATTCCGTCATTACCTTTTAATTTAATTTCAAGAACATCGCTTTTATATCTTTTACCGTTACATGTTTCGCATTCTAAAATTATATCTGCCATGAACTGCATTTCGATCTTTATAACTCCGGTGCCTTCGCATGTTTCACATCTTCCTCCCGGAACATTAAAAGAAAAATATCCTGAATACAAATTTTTCTTTTTTGATTCTGAAGTACCGGCAAAAGCATCTCTTATCACATCAAAAGCTTTTATATATGTGACAGGATTACTTCTCGGTGTTTTGCCGATGGGATTCTGATCAATCATCTCTACAGAATCGATATTCTCATAACCCGTTACAGAATCATGATCTCCGATCTTATTATTATAACTTCCTTCAAGTTTTCTTTTAAGCACACCGTAAAGAATATTATTTATAAGCGTTGATTTTCCTGAGCCGCTGACGCCGCTCACACATACCATCATTCCAAGCGGAATATCAACGTCAATATCTTTTAAATTATTTTCCCGCGCTCCTTTTATACTAATGTGTTTCAGCTTTTTTGAATCCTGACGCCGGATTTTCGGAATATCTATTTTCATTTTTCCGCTGAGAAATTTTCCCGTAAGAGATGCAGTATCTTTTAGAATTTCTACATAACTTCCCTGAAATATAACCTGCCCACCCATCTCACCTGCAAAAGGTCCCATATCAACAATTTCATCAGCTTCCTTCATCATATCGCTGTCATGTTCAACCACCAAAACTGTATTTCCCAGATCACGAAGTGATTTCATTATGTTGATAAGTTTATAGTTATCTCTCGGATGAAGACCGATAGATGGTTCATCCAGTACATATATAGAACCGACCAGCGATGAACCAAGTGAAGTTGAAAGATTAATTCTCTGCGACTCACCGCCCGAAAGTGAATTCGAAAGTCTGTCGAGAGTAAGATAACTTAATCCCACATCATTCAGATATTTTAATCTTGAAATTATTTCTTCTAAAATTCTTTCTGAAACTTTTTTGTCATAATCACTTAGCTCTATTTTTAAAAAGAAATCATACGCTTCGTCAATTTTCATTTTAACAATATTAAAAATTGTTTTCCCGTCGATCTTTACATACAATGCTTCTTTTCTCAGCCTTGAACCGCCACACTCGCTGCAAACAGTAAAGGCTCTGTATCTGTTCAGTAAGACTCTGTAATGAAGCTTGTAGCCGGCTTCCTTTTCGATAATTTTAAAAAATTTTATCAGGCCTATGAATTTCTTACCGCCTTTTGCGACATACTCTTTTTCATCTTCAGTCAGCTTGTTATAAGGTTTGTGTATATCAAGACCATATTCCTCTGCTTCGGAAATTATATCAGTAAGATGTTTTGAATGTTTAGGAGTTGATAATACATTTATAGCTCCGTTGAAAATTGATTTTTTCTTATCTGATATTACAAGATCCATGTCTATGTCCATCGTCTTACCAAATCCCTGACATTTTTCACATGCTCCGAACGGATTATTAAAGGAAAACAATCTCGGTTCGGGATCTTCGAATCTCATACCGTCCTGTTCAAGATATTTACTATAATATTGATCCGAGAATTTATTTTCATCTAATATCCTTAAAGTAACATAGCCATCACTCTCTCTGTAAGCAAGTTCGATGGAATCATTGAATCTGTTTGAAGATTCGGTATCAGAAGGATTGAAATTTAATCTGTCAATCAGAACTGATAATAATTTTTCCGTGTCATTTTTAATTTTCAGAAGCGGATAAATTTTACTTCCAAAGTCTGTTTCTTCAATTTCATTAAGATCAACAATTTCATCATCTATAATAATTTTGAAAAATCCTTTTGACAAATTCAGTTTAAGAATGCGAAACAAGTCAGCTTTATCTTTAACAGGAAGCTCAATGATCACATATAATTTTATTGAATCGTTCTTTATAAATTTAGATACTTCATTTATGATACTTTCCGGTGAATCTTTTTTAACAATCAAATTACTGACAGGTGAATGCACCTTTCCTATTCTTGCAAAAAGCAATCTGAGGTAATCATAAATTTCAGTTGTAGTTCCAACTGTCGACCGCGGATTTTTTATCTGGGTTTTCTGTTCGATCGCCATGGAAGGAGCAAGTCCTGCAATAAAATCAACATCAGGCTTATTAATCCTTTCTAAAAATTGTCTGGCATATGATGAAAGACTTTCAACATATCTTCTCTGACCTTCAGCGTAAATCGTATCAAAAACAAGTGAAGATTTGCCGGAGCCACTGACCCCGGTAAACACTGTAAGTTTGTATTTGGGTATATCAATACTGACATTTTTCAGATTATGAACTCTGACGCCTTTAATAACAATGAATTTTTTCGGATCGGAAAATTCTGTCTGCTTTGTTAATGGAGTTTTTTTCTTTTTAGTAATCAATTTCAAACTAATTCTGGAGAAATTTTTGCAATAATGAATTTAAAACTTTATATCAAAATAAGCAGTTCATTTTCATATACAAAAGCCGGAAACCGCATTAAATTTATTAGTGTATTACATATTTTATATTTGTAAATTTAAAAAAGAATTTATTACTGATGATCAAGAAATTATATTTATCCGCTCTTTTTCTGTTGTTTTTCAATATAGCTTATTCACAGGAATTATACATTGTAAGTCATCCCGCAGCCAGTTTATCAAAAAACCGGATAGAATTCAGAAACATTGTTATGGGATATGAGAATTTTCAATATTATCATAATTCATTCGAGCTGAATTATGGTATTCTCGGTAATCTCACTTTATATAACAGTGTGTTTTATACTCTGGACAAAGGTTATGAATTCCTTGGTAACTATGAAGGTTCAGTCAGATACAGATTCCATGATATTGATAAAAAAAATTATCATGTCAGAATGGCAGCCCAGTCAGCTGTAGTTGTCCCCGTAAATTCAAATCCTGTGGTCGGTGACAAAGTTGAATACGAGCTGCATCCGGGTCACAAAGTTTCATTTTATAATTTTCAGAATGACATCACGGTTCCGTCAGTAGATTTCCATACGACAGATAATTTTATTTTTAAGAATGATCTGATCATCACCAATCTGATTCAGAAATTTTCAATTACGGGAGAGATGGGTTATAACATTAATATTCCGAAAAATGATTTTAAATTCGGAAATTATATTGACTGGTCACTGGCTATGGGCTATCTGTTACTCCCCAGAGAGTATAAAAATTTCAATGATGTAAATGTGAATCTGTATTCAGAATCTAAAGCTTATTACTTTGAGAAAAATGAATTTCTCGGAACTGATGTTACAAACTCAGGCGGATTCAGACTTGATACATATCTTGGAATTCAGGCAATATTTTTTTCCTCACTAATGACTGAGTTATCTTACAAAATCCCTCTTTATTCAAATGAATATGTCGAAACACAGATCGGTAAAAGGTCGACTGCATTATTAATAAGTATCAGATATCTTTTTTTCCTATAAATTTTTTAGAATTTGATTATGAAATTTCTTCTAAATTTACTCATAATTATTTCAGCTTCTTCTGTTTCATTTTCACAGATCTTCGAAAAACCAATTTATGAAATCGAAAGAGATGCGCATTCGGCAAGTTTTTACCTTGATGACGGTGATTACAAAAGTGACACTAACATAAATGTAACTCACTATAAACTTTTTTTAAAAGTTACTTATCAGCCTGATTATCTCAGGGGAGAAGTAACAATAAAATGTAAAAGCCTAGTAAATAATCTAACAGAAATTTTCTATGATCTCGCTGATAACATGACGGTTGATTCCGTTCATTCCGGAAATATTAGATTAAACTTTTCACATTCGGACAATAAAGTATTAATTTCATTAAATAATTCTTTTAATACAGATCAGGAAATTTTAATTACTGTATTTTACCGAGGGATTCCAATTCCTACTGGTTTCGGCAGTTTTGTTTTCGGCTCACATGGAAATAACGAGCCGGCGATCTGGACACTCAGTGAACCATTCGGGTCAAGTGACTGGTTTCCGTGCAAGAATGTTCCATTTGACAAAGCAGATTCATCGGATGTATGGATACAGTGTTCTGATGATCTTAGCGCAGTTTCAAACGGAGTACTAAAAGAAATTGTAAATAATAATGACGGAACTCTTACTTTCAAATGGCATAATTCTTATCCGATCGTAAATTATGTTATCTCGCTGGCAATTTCAAATTACGCTCAATACAACAGCTATTTTAAATACTCTGCTAATGATTCAATGCCTGTATTAAACTATATATATCCGGAAAATTTAAATGAACTGAAATCACAGCTTGATAAAACAAATTACATGCTGGAATTATTTTCACAGAAATTCGGACTCTATCCTTTCATAAATGAAAAATACGGTCATGCTGAATTCGGAAGGAATGCCGGAATGGAAAATCAGACAATTTCATCAATGGGAGTTTTTAATGATAATATTATGGCTCATGAACTTGCACATCAGTGGTTCGGAGATAAGATAACCTGTATAGACTGGCAGAATATATGGCTGAACGAAGGTTTTGCAACTTACGGAGAAGCTGTTTACAATGAAGCTGCATTCGGAGCTGAGGCTTACAAAGAGTTTATAAAATTTAAAATGTCAGATTCAAAAAATGCAGTAGGATCGATATATGTTCAGGATGTAAATAACATCAACCAGATCTTTAGCGGCAACAGAAGTTATGCAAAAGGCTGCATAGTTCTTCACATGCTTCGTGGCGTTGTAGGAGATTCAGCTTTTTTCAGTATTCTTAAATCTTATGCAACAAACCCGGAGATCTCTTACAAAAATGCTGTGACAGAAGATTTTAAAATTATTGCTGAAAGTATTTACGGAAATTCATTGAATTATTTTTTTGACGAATGGATCTACGGAGAAAATTATCCAAAATATAGTACCGGCTGGATT
>DAIPYE010000004.1:7001-42730 GCA_036782915.1 Bacteroidota bacterium
CACCGATAAATGAGGCACAGTATAAAGTTACAATTAATTTAACACAGGATATTAATATAAATCCATCATTTTTCACAATGCCTATACAGATAAATATAATCACACAAGCCGGAGATTCTTTAGTAACAGTATTTAATAATATGCAGTCACAGAACTTCGAGTTTATATTTAACAGTAAACCTTTGAATTTCAAAATCGACCCGAATAATCATATTCTGAAAGATATCAGAGGAGAAGATATTATTCCTGTCAGATATGCTTTAAGTCAGAATTACCCAAATCCTTTTAATCCTGTTACAAATATTAATTACGAGCTTGGAAAACCATCAAATGTAATTATAACAATTTTTGATATTCTTGGTCAGACAGTCGGGATTTATAAAATGAATAATCAGCGTGAAGGAAATTATACGGTTCCGGTCAATTTGAACGGATATGCATCCGGAGCATATTTCTATTTATTCGAAGCATGGGATCTGAACAATATTGATGTGAATTTTTCTGAAGCTAAAGAAATGATGTATATAAAATAATTATTGAAATCTGTCATTTCTTAAAGAACTGAGGATGTCAACAATTATTGAAGTCTAAGAAGTTGAGTTAATTCTTTTTAAAAAGATTAATCCCAAACATATCTTTCATCGTAATCCACATTGTATTTATGTAGAAATTTTCTGTATTCACACTGAAAGCATATTTTCAAATGGTGTTGTTTTTGATTTTCTATGTATTTAATTACAGCATTCACATCTGTAGGATTTACTGAGAAAGCTCCGTATCCATTTTGCCAGTAGAAATTCTTATAATCTTCTCCTTTTGTTTTAATCCATCCTGAAGAATGTGATTTTGCTTCTTCCAGAAGTTTCATTAATGCAATCTTTTTTGAAAGCATACAGAGGATATGAATATGATCTTCACAACCTCCGATTTTTAATGGATGGCATTCTAAATTTTTGCAAATTCCACCAATGTATGAATATAATTCATTCTCTATCTGTTGTTTTATTAAAGGTTGTCTGTACTTAGTACTGAATATGATGTGTATGTAGTTTTTGACAAGTGATTGTCCCATTTGTTGTTACTCCTTTCTGATATTTTAAATGTTTTTTCTTTTGTTTTATAAATTACAGAAACCACAGAAATCACAGAAACCACAGAAATCACAGAAACCACAGAAACCACAGAAATCACAGAAACCACAGAAACCACAGAAACCACAGAAACCACAGAAACCACAGAAACCGCAGAAACCGCAGAAACCACAGAAACCACAGAAACCGCAGAAACCACAGAAACTGCAGAAACCACAGGGTTTTACCCTGTGCTGACATATCCCGCCGCTTCGCGGCTTGATAACTTACCAACATATTTTTGATCTATTTCCACACAGGGTTTACCCTGTGCTGACATATCCCGCCGCTTCGCGGCTTGCTAAAATGATTCTAACATGTTGACAAATATTTTAATAACACAGGAATGTATCTGTGTTAATATTTAACTAAAACTATGTATTTTAAAATTATTGGGCAAATTGTAATAAATTGAATTTGTGAAAATGGGATTAACAGATTGGATAAATGTTTTAAACGCAGTCAGGAAATTGCTTAAAGAGTTTCCTTTGATTGAGATTCAGGGAATGATATTTGTTAAATCCAGTATGTCAGTAAAATCCTTTGCAGTATCAGGCTTAAAAATAAAAGTATCACCATAGCCACAACCATCCTGATTATTGATGATAAGTTGGAATAGCCGAATACTTTTCTGCAGGCAGGTATGATGTTTAGTATAAATGAGATAATTATGAAAAATGTGAAATCCTGAAATATGGAATCTCTACCCCAGAAGTTGTTAAAATTCATTATTGTAAAAAAAATCATATTAAAAATTATTAAAGCAATGAATGAATGAACAGTAAAAATAAAAACATCATAATACATTCTTTCTTTGCTGTAGAATACCAGAAAGAACACAACCGAACTTAACGGGATTAAAAGAAATACCAGAATATTATTTACGCTCCCGGCAAAATTGGCTGATTGTTCCCAGGTTTTATCGCTGGTTATTTCCCGTTTTGCATTACTGGCAATTAGTCTTGTAAGTATATTATTGCTGAATCTGTTATTCTCCAACCAATTTCCAATACTGTCTTTTGATATATGTTTTAAATCTCTGAGAGCTGAAACTGAGACATCATGATCATCAACGAGTAACGACAATGGGAAATCTGCGAAGTCATATTTAATAGTATCACTTTCCAGATCAAACTGCTCACTGAAACTCATGATATCGGCCTTAAATTCTGATTTTCCGGAATTACCGTTAAATGATTTGTTAACGATTACTGATACAGAAACTGAAAATGCTGTTATTATCAGGATCATTTTTACCGGTGATGTATAACGTTCTCGTTTGTTTTCTATGTAGTCTTTTGTTATGGTTCCCGGTTTGAACATCAGTGTCTTCAGAGAGTACCAGAATTTACTGTCAAAGTTTGTCAGACTTTTTATGAATTCTAAAATCTGCCTGTATAAGGCAACTCTGGGATTATTATTTTCCTGCCCGCATTCCGGACAGTAATTAATAAGGTCAGCAATCTTTCCGAAATTATAACCGCAGTTGGGACAGGATCTGCTTTTTATTCTTTTTTTAACCATGAAATTAAACAGAAAAATTACTGTCAGATTTTAACTGATGTTAACTTAAACATTGTCTTTAGTATTTACAAGAATTTTTTTTGGGAATCGGTTTTTCTGAATTGAAATAGCTCAAATATTAAACAAAAAAAATCCCAGCAATTTCTTACCGGGATTCTTTATTAAAACTATTTGATTTATTTTTATCCTTTTATTTCTTCTTCTTTTTTTACTTCAGCAGATGTATCTGTAGATTTAACTTCAGCAGTTTCTGATGCGGCTACCGGAACTTCAACAACCGGTGTTTTTACAACAGGAACCGGCTCGGCTGAAACATCAGCTATTGGCGGATGATTCATCTCAGGTACATCTTCTCCGATAATGTCTTCGATCTTGAAATCAATCTGTTCAGATTCAAAACTTCTGGTTTTTTCCTGAATATCTTTTGAAGTGAATTTTTTCGGTAATTTGAATCTTGTTATGTATTCTTCAATTTCCTTGTCATCTTTGTCTTTCAGATATTCTATCACTGACAATACAACTTTTTTATTGTTCTTGTCAAATTCAATAACTTCAGCTTTCAGTTTATCACCAACAAGAAAAAGTTCACCGAAATTTTTCATTGAAACTGTGGAAAGCTGTGAAGCAGGTATAAATGAATCAACCTGATCCGGTAGTTCCACAATAATTCCTTTTTCAATAGGCTTAATAATTCTGCATTCTGCTTCAGTTCCGACTTTGTATTTGGTTTCAAGACTGTCCCAAGGATTTTCAAGTAATTGTTTTCTGCCGAGAGAAATTCTCTGATTCGCAACATCAACACCCAAGATCACAACTTCAAGTTCATCACCGATCTTAACAAAATCGCCGATGTCAAGAATTTTCTTTGTCCATGAAAGATCTGAAATGTGTACAAGTCCGTCAACACCTTCTTCCAGTTCTACAAAAATTCCGAAGTTTGTAACATTGCAGACTTTTCCTTTATGCTTTGTACCGACAGGAAATTTGTCAAGAAGACTCTGCCATGGATTCGGGGTAAGCTGCTTCATTCCCAGAGAAAGTTTTTTGTTCTCTGAATCTATTGTCAGGATCTGTGCTTCAACAACCTGACCCATTGAAACCATCTGAGTTGGATTTGTAATATGCTGTGTCCACGACATTTCAGAAATGTGGATAAGACCTTCAATTCCTTTTTCTATCTCTATGAAAGCTCCATATTCTGTAAGTGAAACAACTTTACCGGAAACTTTATCTCCGATATTATATTTTGACTGAACATCATCCCATGGATGTTTCTGTAACTGCTTTAATCCGAGATAAACTCTTTGTTTCTCGGCATCGAATTCAAGCACATAAACTTCTATATCCTGATCTAATTTAACTACATCGCTCGGATGATTTATTCTTCCCCAAGATAGATCTGTAATATGAACCAATCCGTCAAGTCCGCCAAGATCAACAAACACACCAAAATCTGTGATTGCTTTTACAACAGCTTTCAATGTCATTCCTTTTTGGATGGTCTTCAGAAGATCTTCTCTTTGTCCTGCCATCGATTCTTCGATGAGAACTTTATGAGAAATAATAATATTTTCGTTTACATTGTTTACTTTGATAACCTTAAAGTCCATGACCTTTCCGACGTATTCATCATAATCCCTGATCGGTTTTGTATCGATCTGTGAACCCGGAAGAAATGCTGATAATCCGCTGAGATCAACGACAAATCCACCTTTAATTCTTCTGATACATTTACCTTTTACAATCGTACCGTCTTTCTGAGCATCAACAATTCTTTCCCACATTTTAATGGAGTCAGCTTTTTTCTTGGATAATACAAGCTGTCCTTCTTTGTCCTCAATTTTTTCCAGGAAAACTTCGATCTCGTTTCCAACAACTATTTCACTGACATCATTGAATTCATTTACGGAAACTCTTCCGTCTGACTTGGAACCAATGTCTATCAATACATCATCACCGTTAATTGCAACTATCCTTCCTTTTACAAGCTCATTCTCTTTTATTACATTAAACGTTCTCTCGTAAAGAGCAAGCATTTTTGTATACTCATCTTCATCATAATCACTGACAAGAATTTTGATCTTATCTTTTTCTTCTTTCTGATTATTTACGTAATCTTTTCTGCTTTCTTTTTTCTGTTCCGTTTTCAGAACATCTTCTGTTTCTGTTTGTGCCATTTATTGTATTTTCTCCGCATCTTTTTAATATGAAAATATTAAATAAGATTGTTTTTATCTTCTGAGGTCTGATTTAAATAATTTCAGAAGTGTTTAGTTTATTAATTCCCGCTGGCGGGCTTTTTTTAAAATTTAATATTTTTTAATCCAGTCCTTTTACTTTTCTCAATAAAAAGTTTACCTGCTCTTCTATAATCATGTTAGTGGTATTGACTTCTATTGATTCTTTTGCTTTCTTTAAAGGACTTTCCTTTCTTGATGAATCTATTTTATCTCTTTTGTTAAGCTCAAGCATTATTTTTTCTACCGGGATCTTAAGGCCATGATCGATAAAATCCTGACGCCTTCGCACTGCTCTTGTCTTCAGGTCACACACAAGAAAAAATTTAAATGTCGCATTCGGAAAAACTACTGTTCCGATATCTCTTCCGTCCATTACAACATTATTTTCAACGGCAAATTCTCTTTGCTTGTCAACAAGAATTTTTCTGATCTCTTTAATTGCGCTTACACTGCTAACTTTATTTGTTACTTCAAGCGAACGGATCTCCTTTGTGATGTTTTTCCCGTTAAGAATAAACTCTTCACCCTGAAATTCCATTTTTGCCTGTGAAGTTAAATCTACGATTTTTTTAATATCAGTCGGCTTCACATCTTTTGTAAGTAATTCTAAAGTGATCGCTCTGTACATCGCGCCGCTGTCAATGTATAAAAACCCTAATTTCTCTGCTAATATTCTTGCTGTTGTGCTTTTTCCTGTTCCTGACGGACCGTCTATTGCAACTATTATTCTATCATCCATTAAATCTCAGAATATTTTCTTTTAGCTAATTATTTTAAAAAAGAACCTGTGTTTACTTAATTTTTTGAAAAATTTCCATTTGCTGAAATAAATTTTCAGCTTATTTATAAAAACTCGGTATAAATTCTGTTAAAGCAATAATTTACCGGGGAGTATAATTTTTTGGCTGCTTTAAATTTCAAACAACTGTTGTTTCGGTAAGCTTTATAGCATTAGAAACTAAAAAATTATTTCTTTATTTTGGACAGCAGTAAAATCGTAATTTTAATGTTCATTTTCAAGATAAAAGGTGAACCTGCACATTGATTTGACCAAATTCTATCCAAAATAATTTTTGATTTTGAATAAAAGTTAAAATTTGTTACGAATCATTGAATTTATTGTAATCTTAAAAACAACCCCCCACTACTGAGTGTGTCTCAAAACTATGTTTGATTGAACCACATAGATATATAGAAACATAGAAAAGCACTTTTTGTAACAAAATTGACTATGTGACTATTATTCTATGTGGTGAAAAAATTATATTGAGACAGACTCGGCAAAGGGGAACTACAGGGGTTGTCAGAAATTATTAAAGTAATGTTTTGGACAGAATTGGATTTGATCAAATTCTGTTCTAAATTGTAATTTATTTAATAAGTTTTAATTTTCTTTCATTTCGGTTAGATTATAGACATAAATATGCTAAAATTCTCCATTATAATAATATTTTCAATTCTTCAGATATCTTCTGCAGTTACTCAAACAAAAATTGCATCAATAGATATTACAGGTAATGATTTTTTGTCGGCAAGCGGTATTTTGAACTTAATGGTGTCAAAAAAAGAAGGCAATTTCAAAGAAGATCAGTTTCTTATTGATCTTAAAACAATCCGCGATAAGTATAAAACTTCCGGTTTTCTTTATATGAAATTTGAAGAGGAAAATGTGAAATTTAATGACGACTCTTCATTTGCTGATATTTCTCTGAAAATTAACGAAGGAAATCAGGTTGAAATTGGTAAAATTGAGATAGAAGGCAACTTAGTTGTTTCAGATGAAGAGATACTTAAATTATTCAGAACAAAAATCAGTGATAATCTGAATGATAACACGCTGAACAATGACATTCTTGAATTATTAAAATTATACGAATCCAGAGAACTTCCTTTTGCAAAAGTCAGGGTAAAGGATGTTTCAGTTTATAAAGAAGGAAATACAGAGAAATTAAAAATTGAACTTTCCGTAGAAGAAAATTCCAGAGTTCAGATAGAGGAGGTTCTTATAAAAGGAAATGAGACTACAAAAGATTATGTGATAATACGTGAACTGAAGTTGGATCAGAATAAAACTGTTACTGCAAAATCTCTTCAGGATATGAAACAAAGATTGGACCGCCTGAATATTTTTGAATATATTGCCGAACCAAAAATTTATTCCGTCAAAAAAAATGAAAAGTCAGGATTATTAATAGAAGTTAAAGAAGGAAATACAAATACTTTCGACGGAGTTATTGGTTACAATCCCCCAAATGGAACTGAAACAAGCGGTTATCTTACAGGACTCATAAATGTTTCATTCAGAAATCTTTTCGGAACCGGCAGGAAAATTCAGGCAAGATATATGCAGGAAGTTAAAGAAACTCAGGAAATTGAACTGGCATATTTGGAACCGTATTTTTTGCAACTCCCTTTTAATATCAATTTTGGTTTTCTTCAGAGAATTCAGGACACTGCATATACTTCAAGAAATCTTGATTTCAAAGGAGACCTGCTTTATAATGACAATTTTACCATTTCGCTGCTTGCCGGATATAACAGAGTAATTCCCTCTGATATTATAAACCCTTCATATTATGTAGCTGACTCGCAGATACTTTTCACCGGTCTTGAACTGAAGTATGACAGCCGTGATAATATTTACATTCCTGAAAAAGGAATTTTAGGCAGGACAAATTATTCTTACGTAAATAAAACTATTTATAACAGTGATGAGGTTCAGGGTTTATTTTATGATGACAGTTATGCAATACAAAGATATTATATCGAACTGGATTTTTATTCATCCTTTGCCAGCCGACAGAGTTTGTTATTAAGAATTATGGGTGGTGAAGTAAATTCTGATGTACTGGATGAAACTGATTATTTCAGAATTGGCGGTATTAAATATATCAGAGGTTACAGATATGAACAGTATCTTGCATCACGGCTTGCGGCAAGCAACATTGAATTAAGATATTCAATTTCAAGAAAAGGGTTTCTGCTTGGGTTTTATGATTTCGGATATTATTTCAGACCGGAAGACAGCGTGAATAATTTTCCTGAGCAAAGCGGATTTCTTTACGGATACGGTTTAGGTATTCGTATTGAATCCGGAATAGGAATAATTGGCGTAAGTTATGCTCTTGGAAAAGATGCTGGTTTGCTTGACGGAATACTTAATTTCGGACTGGTAAATGATTTTTAAAAAATCTTTATATACTAAATAAAAAAAGGTGTTCTATATGAACACCTTTTTTGTTTTAAATTTATTACAAGTTTTACTTATCTGAACTTTTATGCTTTTATAATTCTCATTTTATAGAATGATCTCCATACGAAATAAAGTGCTATGAATAAGAATACGACACCTATGTAAGGAGCAGAATCTCTGAATTGTTCGGTAATTGCAATTTCCATCGCAAGCAATCCGAATAAAGTTGTAAATTTAATAATAGGATTCAGAGCTACAGATGAAGTATCTTTAAATGGATCTCCTACAGTATCTCCGATCACAGTTGCGTCATGCAAAGGTGTACCTTTTTCTCTGAGATCAACTTCCACAACCTTCTTTGCATTATCCCATGCTCCACCTGCGTTTGCCATGAATATCGCCTGAAACAATCCGAACACTGCAATTGAAATAAGATAACTTACAAAAAATGCTGCCGGCGCATTATCACCATCAGAAGGCGCTGACATAAACGAAAATGCTATTGCAAATGAAAAAACAGCAATAAAAATGTTGAACATTCCTTTCTGTGCATACTTTGTACAGATCTCTACAACTTTTTTAGACTTTTCAGTTGAAGCGCTCAAAGATGCATCCTCTTCAAGATTGATATTATTCTTAATATATTCTACTGCGCTGTAAGCTCCGGTTGTAACTGCCTGTGTTGATGCTCCTGTGAACCAGTATATTACCGATCCGCCGCAAATAAATCCTAAAATCGAATACGGATTCAGCAAATTCAGAATTGATTCCGGCTCTACTCCTAGAACATTTTTTAAAACAAGTATGAGCGAAAATATCATAGTAGTTGCGCCTACAACTGCAGTACCGATCAATACCGGTTTAGCAGTAGCTTTGAAAGTATTTCCTGCGCCGTCATTTTCTTCAAGATACAATTTCGCTCTTTCCCAGTCAGGCTTAAATCCGAAATCTCTTTCGATATCTTTTTCATTCTTTTCTTTGTTTTCTTCGATCAGTGACAATTCATATATTGACTGTGCATTGTCAGTAACAGGTCCGTAAGAATCAACAGCAATTGTTACAGGTCCCATTCCAAGCATTCCGAAAGCTACAAGTCCGAATGCAAAGATAGTATGATAAGACATCATTCCTTCCGGTATCGATCCTGATGCAACATATGCACCGAACATTAATCCGAAGAAAACCATACCCATCCAGAATGCGCTGAAATTTCCTGCGACCAATCCTGATAAAATAGTCAGAGATGCTCCGCCTTCTCTGGAAGCTGTTACAACTTCGTTTACATGTTTTGATTTTGGAGAAGTAAATATTTTTGTGAATTCAGGAATTAACGCTGCACCTAATGTTCCGAAACTGATTATAATCGATAGAGTTACCCATAAATTATCCGGCAGATCACCGATCAGCCATTTACTTGCTATAAAAGTCACTACTATTGAAAGTATTGAAGTTATCCACACCAGCAATGTCAGCGGTGCTTCAAAGTCAAGTTCTTCTTTTCCTGTATACTTTATTTTAGAAATAAATCCGTTAATGTAAAATGCCGCAATAGAAGTTAATATCATCAGAATTCTCATTACAAAAATCCATACAAGCAATTGCGCCTGAAGATCTACTCCCGGGATCGCAAGTACGATGAAACTTATAAGAGCTACACCTGTAACACCGTATGTTTCAAATCCGTCAGCTGTTGGTCCTACACTGTCTCCGGCATTATCACCTGTACAATCGGCTATTACACCGGGATTTCTCGGATCATCTTCTTTAATTTTAAAAACAACTTTCATCAGATCAGATCCGATGTCTGCGATCTTTGTAAAAATACCTCCGGCAATTCTTAAAGCGGATGCACCAAGCGATTCACCGATTGCAAATCCGATAAAACTTGCGCCGGCATATTCACGGGGAACATATAAAAAAATAATCAACATCATTATCAGCTCCACGCAAATCAAAAGAACACCAATACTCATTCCTGCATTAAGCGGAATGGTAAGAAGTTTTAAAGGCTTTTTCTCCAATGCAGCAAAAGCCATTCTGCTGTTTGCGAGCGTGTTCATTCTTATTCCAAACCATGCTACTCCGTATGAGCCCAGAATTCCGATCACAGTCCATGAAAGAATTAATATCACTCCTCCGGTCGACTGATGTTGCAGAATTCCAAAATAAAAATACATACAAGCACCGATGAACAGGAACAAAATCAATAAAAACTTACCCTGCTCAAGAAGATATGTTTTACAGGTTTCAAAAATTATCTGTGCAACATCCAGCATTGATTTATGCGCAGGAAGTTTTTTTACTGCCAGGAACTGATAGATACCGAATATTAATCCTAAAAAACAAACGCCAATTCCTATCAAGAGATATTGGTTTTGCTCAGCATTTAATTCCGGAATCTTTAGATCCGCTTCACTTGCAAATGCCATTACCGGGGCAAGTACAAAAAGCAGGATACTTAATAAATATTTCCGCATTTTAATTAGTTTAGTTAGTTTAATTTTACTGAATTGTTTATAAAAAATCCCAATAATGATCTCATTATCGGGATGCCTGTTAAAATTTCTTAATCTGAATTTTCTTTTAAACTTTTAATGATGTTTTCTTTTTCCCTTTCAGGATTTAAAAATGATTTGTTGTATTTGTTCATTGTTCTTGTTATTCCGTCTCTGATAAAGCTCAAAATACAATCGGAATAAAAAGGTAAAAGCTTAACTATTATATCTACTTCACTTTTAATGAAATTTCCCAAAACAAAATCTATGAATTTTTCTTTCGGAAGAGGTTTTTCACTTCCAATTCCAATTCTCATTCTCGGAAATTCATCTGAATTCAGATGATATATTATATTTGTTAATCCGTTATGTCCGCCGTCACTTCCTTTTTTTCTTACTCTTACCGAACCAAGAGGAATCTGAAAATCATCTACAACTACCAGTATATCCCGTAAATGAATTCTATTATGTATTTCCGATTGTGAATTGTAATTTTCTATAAACTCATTTATTGCAATTCCGCTGTTATTCATATAAGTAACAGGTTTAATCAGAATTACATTTTCATCACCAATTCTGTATCTGCATTCATACCAATCACTGTTTTCCTGCTCAAACTTTAATTTATGTATTTCCGCGAAATGATCTAAAACAATAAATCCTATATTATGCCTTGTCGAATGATATTTCTCTCCGGGATTTCCTAATCCAGCTATAAGCTTCAATTCTTATTATAATATAGTTTTTAATTATAATCCGAAAAGAAATTAATCTTTTTCTTCTTCTTCTTTCTTGGATTTTGAAATGACTTCCGGTTCAGCAGGAGCTTCTGCACCTTCGGCAGCTACTTCTTTTTCAACGGTAGCAGCAACAACTGATACAATAGAAGCATTTTCATCATTCAGTATTTTTACATTATCCAGTTTCAAATCGCTGATTTTAATCGAATCTCCGATATTTAATTCGCTGATATCAACATCAATATGAGATGGTATATTTGAAGGAATACATTCAATTTCTAATTTATGCAGAATATGCTGTAACATTCCGCCTTCTCTGACTCCGATTGCATTTCCAAGTAAATGAATTGAAACTTCTATATTAATTGTTTCACCTTCTTTTAAAGCAATAAGATCAAAATGAAGCGGTTTATCTGATACAGGATGAAATTGAACATCCTTTAAAATGCAGCTTAAAGTATTTCCTTCGTCAAATTTCAGATTAATAATATGCGATTCAGTAGTGTAAATAACAGGTCTCAGTTCAAGTTCATTTGCTGCAAGTTCAATATTTCCTATACCGTGACCGTAATATATTCCCGGGATAATACCTTTTTTCCTGAGCTGATTAAGAGTCAATTCTTTGTAATCATCTCTTTTTAGTGCATTTAATGTTATTTCTGACATAATTGTTAAATTTTAAAGTAGTAAACTACAAAAATAGCTTATTTGACAAAATTAATCAATCTAATTTTTAGTAAATTGGAGTAAATTCTGTTTGAAACGGATTGTATGAAAATTGAATGTTTTTTCAGATTGAACAAAAAACATGTACCGGGAGAGGGACTTGAACCCCCGACCTACGGATTATGATTCCGACGCTCTAACCAGCTGAGCTATCCCGGCGTTTTTTAGAAGTTGCTAAATTAAGTTTAATGTATATCTTATTCAATACTATAATGAGTCTGAATTTGAAAATATTTCAATTCTATCCGCATCCGTCTAAATAAAGAAAAAACTTGCCACGAATTTCACTAATAATCACGAATTTTAAAAAAAAATACTAAACATAGTTTAGAATTCTAATAAAATTTGAGATTATATTTAATTTTTCCGGTATTTTTCATAAAATTTTTTCTCACCTTGAAAATCAATGCTGTATTAACTATTTTGAGTCAATTAAAAATAAACAGAATTTAAAATGAAAAAGAGTTTTCACCCAAAATATTATAAATGTGATGTAATCTGCAATTGCGGAGAGAATCGTGGCGTTTTATTTACTACCCGGTCGACTGTTCCGGAAATTAAAGTTGAAATTTGCTCTCAATGCCATCCTTTTTATACAGGAACGCAAAAGATTGTTGATACAGCCGGTAGAGTTGAAAAATTCAACAAAAGATTTGCAAAATCAAAGAAATCTACGGAAGAAGCAGCTAAATCATAATATTTTTAGTATTTATTGTATTTTTATAAAGCCGGTATTCAGAATACTGGCTTTTTTATTTTATATCAAATTTTCTGTTATTTAATTAATTTCACTTTAATGAAAATTTTAATTTACGAAGACAGCAAATTCAATGGTCTGTTTCCCCTTTGCATGATGCGGGGAGTTTTTGATATCAGGATCGGTGTAAATTCAATTAAGGATAGGATCGAATTTATTGCCGGGAAAAAGTTTGAAACCGGCTTGCTTTGCAGGAAATATATTGCAAATTATTTAAAAGAAATTCATTTAACTAAGATCAATCAGATTTCAAAAGACGAATACCTGCTTCTTAACGGACGAGTGATTTTTACAAAAGACTCTTTAAGTTTTCTGCTTTCAGCCAGAGAAAAAGACCTTCTATATATTTTTAATAATGAGATCATTGCTGCTCGTATTTCAAATAATAATTCCGAACTTTTAAACTCATCCCTTATAAATTCTCCTGAAAGTCTGATTTCAGATGATATCTTTAACAAACTGAATTTAACCAAAATCACGTTAAAAGAAGATTTCAAGGTAACAGTTCTTAAATATCCCTGGGAGGTAATTGATTACATTCTGCACGACGGTCTGACAGATGACCTGGGTTACATTAAAACTGACAGCAAAAAATACATTAAACAAGGAAAAAAAGAAAATTTTATAAATCACAAAAAGATATTTATTTCAAAAAAAGCTGTAATAAATCCCGGTGTTGTACTAGATGCTTCCGATGGAAAAATTATTATTGATGAAAATGTTTTCATCGAGCCGTTCACTTTTATAAAAGGACCTGCTTATATCGGGAAGAATTCACTTTTAAAATCCGGAACTAAGATCTACGGTCCGTGTGTGATCGGAGAGTATTCCAAAGTTGCAGGAGAAATTGCTGAATCTGTTTTTCATTCCTTTGTCAATAAACAACATGACGGATTCATAGGTCATTCTTATATTTGTCCCTTTGTAAATCTGGGAGCTGATACGGTTACCAGTGATCTGAAGAACAATTATTCAAAATTGAAAATTGATTTTAATAAAAACGGTAAAGAAATTGAAACTGGAATGCAGCTTCTCGGAAGTATAATAGGTGATCATTCTAAAACTTCCATAAACACAATGCTTAATACAGGTACTATTATCGGGATTTTTGCGAATATTTTCGGAGGAGGTTTTCCCCCTAAAATAATAGACTCATTTTCCTGGCTTGAAACCGGCAAAATCCCCGATACCGGAAAAGTCAGATACGATCTTTTAAAAGCAACCGAAACTGCTAAAATAGTCATGAAACGTAGAAATGTTGAAACATCTTTATCTTATGAAGAACTTATGAAGTTTTATTATTGAGCAAAATATAGCACATTTTTCATAAATTAAAGCAAATTTACAAAATCGATTTTTGAAATATTAGTTCTGATTTACATAATTCATGGAAATTATGAATACTAAATTAAATTTCTTTGCAAAAGATTCACAAATGCTTTGATTTTGGAATCGGATTTGTATATTTTTGTTTTTTACAAAATTAGTAATGATAATCAATGCCATTAAGACATAAATCAGCGCAAAAAAGAGCAAGACAAACTGTTAAAAGAACAGAAAGAAATAAAAAAGTAAAAGCACTTTTAAAAGGATCTTTGAAAAGAGTTCTGGATAATAAGGACAAAGCAACTGCTGAAATAGAATTCAGTAAAACAGTTGCGATTTTGGACAGAGCGGCTGTAAAAGGTGTTATTCACATCAATAAGGCTGCAAATCAGAAATCAAAACTTGCAAAGCACATAAATAAGTTAGGAAGTTAAATTATTTCAGATTAACATTTTTTTCGGAGAGTCTGCTGAGCGCAGACTTTTTTGTTTCTATTTATTGAGAAGAATTATTTTGTATTCAATGTAAGCTTTCAGATAATTCAGATATTCTGTCCAGCCGCTGCAATTTGCAAATGCGCTTTTAATTCCTGCTTCATTCATCTCCCATCCTGTCTCCTTTATCTTAAATCTGATTTTACTGTTTTTATCTTCAAATGTAAATTCGGCTCTGGTCTTATATTCAACATCCATTGCATTCCATTCGAATACTATCTTTTCAAAAGGCGTTACCGCCGTTACATTCAAAACAGCTGCCTCTTCACCCCACACCCATAATACTTCCCCGACATTATCAAGATCTCTTCTCGCATCTGTAGTGAAATATTTTTTCACATTTTCCGCTTTACATACATTATCCCAGACAGTTTCAATGTCAGCATTGATCAGTATTCCTGTCGTAAATGATACATCCCCCGGGCACGACTTTTCATACAACTGATTGAAAATATAATTTTTCATTTGTTAATTTTTTAACAACTAATTTTTAAAAGCTATCGCTTCTATTTCAACTCTGACATCTTTGGGAAGTCTGGAAACTTCTACCGTACTTCTTGCAGGCATTGATTTACCAAAGTATTCATTGTAAACTTCATTCATTGAATTAAAATCCACCATATCTTTTAGATAGACTGTGGTCTTAATTACATTTTCAAGTGATGACCCGTTTTCCTCAAGAATGTTTTTTAAATTTCTGATCACCTGACATGTCTGCTCTTCAATTTCAGATGAAACTATTACTCCCTTTGTATCCAGTGCGATCTGACCTGAAGTAAATATAAGTTTATCAAAACCGATTGCCTGGGAATAAGGACCGATTGGCTCAGGTGATTTATCTGAATAAAGAATTTTTTTCATTTTAAAATTATTTATTTAATTTTTTAATCATGTTAATTACTTACTTTCTCTGCAATTCTTTCAATATCATCATTTGTATAATATTCAATAACTATCTCTCCTGAAAATTTTGTCTTTCTGTTGATAGTAACCTTTGTGCCGAAATAACTTCTTAATTTATCTTCTATGCTCTGAAGATACGGATCATAAATTTCACCGAGCTTCCCTTTTTTCTTCCTTGTCTTTTTGACAGAAGTTCTGGTGATCTCTTCAAGATTTTTAACCGTGATATTTTCATTGATTATTCTCTGCCATAATATCAGCTGGTCCTCCAGATCATCAACTCTTAAAAGCATTCTCGCATGTGCTTCGGTTATCTCGCTTCGTCTGAGCGAAACTTTTATTTCTACAGGCAGTTTCTGAAGTCGCAGAAAATTAGCCACTGTGCTTCTCTGTTTGGAAACTTTCTCCGCGATCTGCTCCTGTGTAAGACTATATTCATTGATCAGTCTCTGATAAGAATCCGAGAGCTCCATTGGATTAAGATTTTCACGCTGAATGTTTTCTATCAATGCAAGTTCAAGCATTGAATCTTCAGTATCTGCAGGTTTCTGATAAATATATGCAGGTATCATTTTCAGACCTGCAAGTCCGGAAGCACGAATACGCCTTTCTCCTGAGATGAGAATATATTCTCCGTTCACAACTCTCACAGTAACCGGCTGAATTATCCCGTTCCTTTTAATCGAATCAGCAAGTTCCATAAGTTTTTCTTCATCAAAATCCTCCCTCGGCTGCAGCGGATTGACCTTTATTTTATCCAGCTCTATTTCACCCAGGATCTTTACTTCCTCGGCAGTTTCACTGATACTGTCAAGATCAACTTTCTTTTCAGTGAAAATAGCTGACAATCCTTTACCTAAAACTGAATTCTTATTATCCATTATTTGATCCGTTAATATTTATTCCTGAATTGTTTTCTGTAAAGTTTTCTTTTTCAATTTCTGCATCTGCGGCTTTTGTGATTTTAGAATCATCCATTTTTAAATGTCCGTTTCTTTCAAGAAATTCTTTTCCAAGTTCAAAATAATTCTGCGCTCCTGTAGATGAAGGTTCATAAGTGATCACCGGTTTGCCGTAACTTGGAGCTTCACCTATTTTTACATTCCTGAATATTTTTGTGGTAAAAACTTTATCCCCGAAAAACTTTCTGAGCTCCGCTTCTATTTGATTTGATAATTTTAATCTCGAATCGAACATTGTAAGCAAATATCCTTCAATATTCAGAGAAGGATTAAATACGTTTTTAACATTTTTAATTGTATTGAGTAATTGTGATAAACCTTCCAGCGCATAATACTCACATTGAACAGGGATCAGAAGCGAATCAGCAGCCGTTAGTGCATTCACTGTTATCAATCCAAGAGAAGGGGGGCAATCTATAATTATAAAATCATAAGAAGAATTATTTACTCCGTCGTTCAAAAAATTTTTTATTTTATTTTTCAAAAGACTTTCCCTTGAATCAAGTCCGACAAGTTCCAGTTCGGCAGCAACCAAATTAATATTTGATGGAATGAGATCCAGATTTTCAACCTCAGTATGTTTAATACAATCTGCAACGGATTTACCGGAAATAAAAAGTTCATAAGTGGAATTGCCTTCGCTTCCTGATTCATAACCGACACCTGAAGTTGCATTTGCCTGTGGATCAGCATCTATCAGTAAAACTTTTTTGCCGTATGAAGCAATTGATGCGGAAAGATTTATTGCAGTTGTTGTCTTCCCTACTCCGCCTTTCTGATTTGATACTGAGATTACCTTTGTCAAAAAAATATATTGGTTTATTTAATTAAATTAATTTCCGGATCTTACTGTCTCAGATAATCAGTTCATCACCTGATTTCATAATAACACATTTTTTACCGATCATCTCAATTTTTCTTTTAAATTCATTTTCATTTGCTTTTATAACTTCAAAAGTATTGTAATGAACAGGTATAACTGTTTCAGCATTTACAAATTCCGCCGCCTTTACAGCATCATCTATTCCCATTGTGAAATTATCACCGATCGGCAAAAACGCATAATCAATTTTATTCATCTCACCTATTAGTTTCATATCATAAAATAATGCAGTGTCGCCGGCATGATATATAACTTTATTTTCTAAATTCATAATTACTCCGGCAGGATGTCCCGTATAAATGTATTCATATTCTCCCGCATGATTTTCAAATGTATGCGAAGATGAGTGATGCGCCAAAGTGAGCTTAACCCTGCCAAAAGGGAAATTATAAGCTCCTCCGAGATTCATTCCGTGAGTTGTCACTCCTTTTGTTTCAAGATAATCACAAAGCTCAACCATTCCAATTACCGTAACATCTTTTCCCCTTGCAATGTCAATTGTATTTCCAATGTGATCATTATGCCCGTGGGTTAAAACTATGTAATTGCAAAGCGCATCTGATAATTTTATATCGCAAAGTGAATTTCCTTCAATAAAAGGATCTACATAAATTGTATATTCCCTGTGCCTTATCTCCAGAAAGGAATGTCCGTGAAAAATAATTTTATCCATTTTTTCTTGGATATTTTGAATTTTTATCAAATTACGATTAATAAGATTCTAATTCAATTTTAATTACAATGCCATTTATTTCAATAATTATAACTGCCTTTAAATGAAAGCAGGGACTGTATTTAAACAATCCCTGCTTTTGATGATCTTTGTTTCAAATTAATCATCACGATGAACTTCATTTCTACCTGGGAGAAAAAATATTCCGAAGATTACACCGTGATGAAAATTTTATTTTATCAGCATCATTTTCTTTGTTTCAATATAATTTTGGGATGTTAATTGATAAAAATATACTCCGCTAGTAAAATCGGATGCGTTCCAGTTTATATTATACGAACCGGCATTGAGCTTCTGACTAACAAGTGTCTTTACTTCCCTTCCGGCAATGTCAAATATTTTCAAACTGACCTGACCTGCAGATGATGTTTTAAATGTGATAGTTGTAACAGGATTGAATGGATTTGGGAAGTTTTGAAGTAATTCTGATTTATCCGGAATTTGATTTTCTAAATTAGAACTTAGTCCCGTTATTGTAGAAAAATCACTCAACGGTGCCCACCCTCTGTTATTTGATTCATGAACTTCATTTGTAATTGCATTGTCCGGATCTATTACTACATACATTCTTGTATTTCCGGGAGTCGCTGCCGGCACTGTCCATGGAATTGAAGCATACTTGGATCTTCTTGACTGAATACCGCCTGTGATTGTTGTCTGACCGATCTGTACTCCGCCCTGGTATGGATTTCCTTTATAAAACCTGACTACAACATTTGAGGTTAAATTCAGCAAACCGTAATTGCTTACTTTCGCTTTTATTGTTATTGTATCTCCGGGAACAGGCGCAACCTTTGAAATTCTGATATCTTTTGATCTGAATATGTAAGTTGAATCATTTCCCGGTAAAGGAATTCCTTTTTCAGGATCCAATCGCCATGGAAGTGAAAATGTCGGATCAGTTTTGTTTCCGTAATTTAAATTCCAGAATGAATTCGGATTGTTGTTTATGTTTACTTTATAATCATAAACCAGTGCTCCGTTCTTTGCCCAGTATGCATATGGCGCAATGTAATATGTGTTTTGCGAATTATTGAACGGAGGATTCAAATGTCCGTAATCTCCTCTGAGAAGCATTGATGAACTGACTTTTGTCGTTACGCTTGATATCTGACTCGAACTGTAATTTCCTGTTACTCCGACTTCAATTCCCCATCCTCCTACTGAAGCTCCTACTTCAACACCAATTTTTCTTGACGTATCTGCGCCGTTACTTGTAAAGTTGTCTATGTTAAGTTCTGTAAAACTGCTGCCGCTGCTACCGACTGTCTGCGGATTAAATGAATATATCAGCTGTGCTGTATCTTCTGATAATGATGCTGTATCTTTGTATGAAAGTATATTTCCGACTTCATGTTCAGGTCTGTAAATATTTCCAATTACAAAATCATCTTTTGACTCTACCCATAGTTTCGTCGTTGGTCCCGGCACAACTACTAAAACATTTCCTCTGAAAACATTTAAACTGTCATAAACCGGATATTCATAAAAATCATAATCGTTGACAATGTTAAAAGTCCAGTCACCGCCTTCTGCCCGCCTTCCTTCTGTAACTCTGATAGAAGATCCCGATCCGTTTACATTCCCGAATCCTTCATCATAAGAACCTTTGATACTTGCCTGAACTCCAATTCCAAATGCATTTATCCCTCCGCTTAATGATGCGGAAACTCCCCAGTCTTTATGTACCTGTACTTCTATCGTTGTGTCAAGTGTAGTAGATTGAACATAATCCGCTGAAAATCCGCAACCCATATTCGGATAACATCCCGAAAGATCATAGGTAGTAGATGATCCTTCAAATTTGTCAAAATGTATCGGAGGAGTATTTAAAATTACAAGCGGTTGTTTTATGAATGTCTTTGTAAAATGATTTGCCGCGCCAAGTCTTACTCTGTCTCCGTTAAAATCTCCAAGCGCAACCGTAAACTGTCTCAGATTTCCAGTGTTTCCGTCTAATGGCGCTGCATCATAATTTTCCTTTCTAGCTTTTAATGTAAATGCTGTCATAGCTGCATTCGCTTCATAAACATATATGTTAAAAAACTGTGTGTTATTATCCAGATCATAAGGTTGACCGATCGCAACTATATCTGCCTTACGGTTATAATCAAGATCACCTGTTGTAAGAATTTTCTGTGAATAATCTGTACCGGCATTTTCCCAGCCGTATATCGTCGGACCGCTGATCTTTAAAACCGGAATAAGAGTTGTCTGAGATACGCTGTATGCATAAAGCTGATTTCTTGTGCCTACTGCAATGTCATTTGTTCCGTCCCCGTTCAGATCTCCGGCTGAAACATCAAATGGATTTGACTGTCCAAAGTTCGATATATCAAGAGTCGCGCGTCTTGTGGAATTTGCTACAATTGTATTGAGCGTATCTTTTACCTGTACAATGTCAATGTATGTTCCGGGCTGACCTGATGTGTTATGTGTAAATGCATATCCGGCTACAAGTTCATCTATTGTATCATAATTAAAATCTTTTGCTGAAGCTGAGATCTGAATATTGGAAATGTTATAAGACGGCATATTAAATATATTTGCAGTTCCTTTCGGAATAAATGCTCCTGTAGAACTTATTTTGTAAATTCTAACACTTACTGACCATGAACCTGCACTTATTTTTTTTACTAATATCAAAGCAAGATCCTGATATCCGTCTCCGTCAAAATCTCCTGAACACATATCAAATGCATCTAATTTACTTCCTGTGTTTGGAAAATATAATTTTTCATTATTTATACTGTCACCTTTAAGGGGAACAAGACCTGAATTAACAGTGAACATTTTTAGTTTAACTGTTGAATCCGCACCTACATATCCAAGAACAAATTCCTCTTTAGGGTCTCCGTAAAAATTTCCCGCTGCAAGTCTTACAGGAGTCTTCGGTGATCTGCTTGAAGGCATGGTTGCATTTGACAGTACCAGTCTGTTTGCGCTTGGCCAGGACAGAGTACCGGAATTAATCTGAGGTATCATTATTCTGATTGAATTGTTAGTTCCTGTCCATGCTGTAACAAGATGTTTGTATTGAGCCCCGAGGAAATTTCCTCCGACAACTGCCATTCTTTTATTACCTGTAACTATTGAATCTGTCTGAAGAGGTTTCGGCACTAATTTTAAATTCGGATCGATCTGAAAAAGATCTATGTCAAAAATCCTCGATCTTGTGTTCTGATTATTCGGATCCGATCCGACAGTCTGACTGTGTAACATTACTATTTCATCAGAATTAACAAGATCTTTAACTCTGCTTAATGGATCTGTTTCATTTGCCTGACTGTAAACTTCAGATGATAAAATCAAGCTGAAGATAATGAAGATGCTGATTGTAATTTTTGTAAACATTGTTTTTTCTCCCGTGTTTAAATTTTAAATTTTTTTTAACTGGTGCAAATTAATCATGAAATTAAGTTCATCAAAAGTAACTTTTCTATGTTTGTCACAGAATTTATCACACTATTTTATAAGATATTGCATTTTCAGTTAAATTTTAACATTTTCAGAGCAGTTTTCATCACAAAATTTCAACCTTAATTTACCTTACTTTTGCAGGATTCCAAGATTATAGAAATATTAAAAACTTTTTCAACTGAAGAATTTAAAGATTTTGAAAAGTTTATTGTTTCTCCTTATTTCCGGAAAAGAGATATTACGGGATTGTTTGCTGTTCTTAAACCATTCTATCCGGATTTTAACGATAAAAAACTTACAGTTGAATATATTTTCAAAAAGCTTTTCCCAGGTAAAAAATATGAAAGAGACAAAGCTGACAGCCATTTAAGAACACTTACCTCTGACCTTTTTCTTTCATGCAAGGAGTTTTTAATTCATCTGGAAATAAATGTTCAATATTCTTTCCGTGAAAGTTTTCTGCTCGCTCAGTTAAGGAAAAGAAATCTGGATAAGGAATTTTTGAAAGAAGCGGCTATTGTTAATAAAATTCCTCTCACTGCAAACAGAGAGCTGATTTTCGGCTTTCTTGAAAAAAGCTATATCTCTGCTGCTGAGCTGGAATTCTTCATTGATAAAAGTGATTTTGAAAATGCCTTCGAAAGATTAATAAAGCAAAGCGAATACATTGCAGCCGCAGCAATTGTAAGGGGTTTGAAATTCATTGATCAGAAAATTATTGCCGAAGACGGATACAATCTTAAAACCCGATATAATTTCGTTGAGAATTTTATAAAGCACCTCAATGTAAAATCTATGATAAAAGAAATGAAAGAAAACGATGACAGTTTTACTCCTTTCATAGAAATTTATTATACAGTCTATCAAACACTAATCCATCCTTTTACTGAGAGTAATTTTTATGAATTAAAAAATTTACTTTTAATTCATAACGATATATTGCCGCAAAGTGATAAATATATGCTTTACAGCATTTCAACTGCATTTTGTGATAGAATGATTAATGATAAAGGAAATTTAGAATTCAAAAAGGAGAGTTTTGAAATATACTCATCAATGATCAAACTTGGAGTTTACAAATATACTTCTCATGATTATTTTCAGTTAAGTCTTTTCAGAGCAATGTTAATTTCGGCAAGAAATAATAAGCAATATGAATGGATGAAGGATCTGATCGATAATTACTCAAAAGAACTTCATCCTGATCATTCGGAAAATATGAAGTATTATTCTTTAGGGCAGTATTATTATGCAATTGATGAATTCGGAAAAGCTCTTGAAAGTCTCGTAAGACTTAAGCCGGATTATTTTTTATACAAAAAAGACCTGAAAAATCTGATGTTCAGAATTTATTACAATCTAGGCTATTTTGAAGAAGCTTTTTCTGTTCTTGATAATTTGAAACGATATCTGTCTACTACAAATGATCTTTCGGAAAAAATAAGAGATGTTAGTTTAAAGTTTGCAAAATATGCTTCGGAGCTTATAAAATTAAAAACCGGCAGTAAAAAAGATGGGTTGGATTATCTTATCAAAAAACTCAATAATGAAAAAAATACTGAATCATATGACTGGCTGATTGAGAAAGCTGAAGAATTGAGATCGGCGAAAAAGTAAAAGCAGTTTAAATTTAAAATCTCGTTCTGTTCAATTCGGGTCTATCTCATTCCACATTCTAAGCAATCCCTCTTCATCAAATTTTTTTCCCATTAACTGTATTCCGTATGGAAGATTTTCTTTATTAAATCCGGCTGGTATTGATATCGCAGGTATCCCGGCAAGATTTACTGAAGCTGTGTAAATATCATTCAGATACATTGCCAGTGGATCTTCAACCTTTTCTCCGATCTTAAATGCAGCGCTTGGTGTAGTAGGTGAAATAATGAAATCAACTTCATTAAATGCATTTTCAAAATCATTCATAATTAATCTTCTTACTTTCTGCGCCTTTCTGTAATAAGCATCGTAATATCCTGCCGATAAAACATAGGTACCTAACATTATTCTTCTTTTTACTTCAGATCCGAATCCTTCCGAACGGGAATTCACATACATATCTTCAAGCGTATCTGAATTATCAGACCGGTATCCGTATCTGACCCCGTCAAATCTTGATAAATTGCTGGAAGCTTCTGCTGATGTCAAAATATAATAGCATTGTATCACATATTTTGTGTGGGGAAGGGAAATTTCTTTTACCGTAAAACCTTTTTCCTTTAAATTATTTATTTGTTTTAATATCCCTGATTTGATCTCTTCATCAAGTCCATCTTCAAAATATTCTTTTGCAAATCCGATCCTGACATCTGCCGGATTAAATTTATTTTCTGAAATTTCACTGTAATTATTAATTTCATGTTTCGATGATGTACTGTCTCTTTCATCATAACCCGAGATCACTTCCAGTAATGCGCCAATATCGTAATTATTATTTCCGAATATTCCTATGGAATCAAATGACGATGCAAAAGCCACAAGTCCGAATCTTGAAATTCTTCCGTAGGTTGCTTTCAACCCTGTTATTCCGCAGAATGATGCAGGCTGTCTTATCGAACCGCCGGTTTCCGAGCCGAGTGAAAGCAGGCACATATTAGCTGCAACCGACACTGCGCTTCCTCCTGATGAGCCGCCCGGAACTCTTGTTTTATCCAACGGATTTTTTACATTTCCGAAATATGAATTCTCATTCGAAGATCCCATTGCAAATTCATCACAGTTTACCTTGCCGATAATTATCGCATCTTCTTTCAATAATCTTTCAATCACGGTCGCTGAATAAATGGCAGTAAAATTACTTAACATTTTTGATCCGCATGTAAGTAAACTATCTTTTACAGATATCACATCTTTGACAGAAATTACCGCTCCGTAAAGTTTTCCGGCTGTTCCGTTCTTTATTTTTAAATCTATTTCTTTTGCTCTCTCTTTAGCTTCTTCTGAAAACAAACTTATAAAAACATTCAGATCTTTCTGTGATTCTATATTCTGCAAATAACTTTCTACAAGTTTCTCGCAATTCAGATTTCCTGATTTTATTTCAGAACGTATCTCTTTTAGACTTCCGGGAATTGAATTCATATAATTTTTATTTTAAATCAAAAATGCTATTCTGATCCTGTATGAACAGGAATAAACCGGATATTATTTAAAATTTGATCCGGATTTCAGAATAACATCATTTATAGAAATAGAGAATTTGTTAATCTTTCTTTGAAGTTTTATCTTTTTCGTCTACGGAAGTTAAGTCTTTCTCAATATCAGATGAAGCTTTTTTGAATTCCTTAATTCCTTTTCCAAGTCCCTGCATTAGATCGGGGATTTTCTTCGCGCCGAATAGTACTAAAATCACAATTGCTATCAGTACTATTTCCGGTGTTCCTAATCCAAACATTTTAAAATCTCCTTTACTTTGTTTATAAAACAATTATTTTAAACTTAAATAACACTTCCTATTACACTTTCAAAAATTTTTCTTCCGTCATAGTTCCCAAGAATATTTTCTGACGCTCTTTCCGGATGAGGCATCATACCCAGTATGTTCCTGCCAATATTCTGAATTCCTGCAATATTATTTAATGAGCCGTTAGGATTATCTTTATATGTAAAAAGGATCTGATTATTTCCGATAAGCTCCGTCAGAGTATCTTCATCACAAAAGTAATTTCCTTCGCCATGTGCTATTGGAATATTTATCTCTTCCTTGATCCTGTATTCTCCGGTAAAAATACTTTTATTATTCTCTACTTTCAATGTAACTGATTTACAGACAAATTTCAGATTCTCGTTTCTCATTAAAGCTCCGGGCAGCAACCCTGTTTCACAAAGCACCTGAAATCCGTTACAAATACCTATTACAACCCCGCCTCTGTTTGCGAATTTTATGACATCATTAATTATATTTGAAAATTTTGCTATCGCCCCACATCTGAGATAATCTCCGTAAGAGAATCCCCCGGGTATAATGATAATGTTTCTGTCACCTATGCTGCCTTCTTTATGCCAGATAAATTTTGTATCGGCATTCAAAACATTTTTGAAAACATTATATGCATCATGATCACAGTTGGATCCCGGAAACACTATTATTCCCGCTTTTGCTGTTGAATTTCCTGATCTCATAACTTCCCGTCTCCGCTTTCCACAACTTCAAATGTATATGTCTCCATTACCGGATTTGCCAGTAATTTCTCACAAGCATCTCTGGAAATAATTTCAGCTTCTTCTTTAGATTTTGCATTTATCTGCAGTTCAATGTATTTTCCAATGCGGGTATCAGTAATTTCTTCAAACCCAAGTGATTTCAATGAATGTTCTACTGCTTTTCCCTGCGGATCAAGGATGGTTTTTCTGATTGAAATGTTGATCTTCGATGTAAACAAATTATTTTATCTTTTAATTAATATTTAATTTTGCGGTTTATTAATCTTCTTTTGCAGACTATCAAGTTTTTGTCTGTTTATTTTATTGAGCTTCGTCATTATACTTTTTTCAACAGGCTTATCAAATTCTTTCATATCTTCATCTGCCGATCGGTTTGTCTTACTTTTACTTTCCCCTTCTTTAGACAAAATTCCTGATCTCTCCATTTCTGATCTCTCCATTCCTGATCTCCCATCGTAACTCTCAACATTGCTTTCTTCTCCCTCTTTTGAAAACGCTGCGTCATTTTTGGGCATTTCCTCATTTAATGACTTTGCTAAAGGAGGTGCCTGTGAAACTTCTTCTCTTTTGTCTTTAGTTTTTTTAGATATTTCTGATTCAGGAGAATTTTTATACTCTTCTGCATTTTGATCAGTTGCTGTAACTTTCTCCTTTAAATTTTCAGATTCATTTTTCTTTGAATCATTTTCTATCGAAAGTTTTTCTGTATCTGTTTTCGGAGTATTATCGTTTCTATTTTCTGCCGAATTATTTTCTGATGTTTTATTTTCGATATTAGTTCTTCCATTCAATTCTGCTTTTTCATCAATCTGATTATTGCTGAACTTTGTAATGTATACTGCAAAAACAGTTATTACTGTTAATCCCATTGCCGGAACAAGCCATTGATTTCTTTTTTGTCCGAAAAGTCTCTGAAAAAAAGTAGGTTGTTCTTTCTTATTAACTGATTCAGATAAATGATTTCTTTCAGATTCATATTCTGCTATTCGGCTTTCAAGTTTAAACATAAAATCATCCCCGGCTTTTATCCTTGGAAGATTTTTCAGCTTTTCTATCAGTTCAATATTTTTTTCTTCGTCTGACACTTAATGCAAATTAATTTTAATGTTCATTTAATTTTTTTCGTTGTGAAGATTTTTCAATGAGATCTGTAAAGCTTCCCTTGCTCTGTTCAATCTTGATCTTACAGTTCCGAGCGGGATATTCAGAACTTTTGAAATTTCCTCATAATCCAGATCTTCAATATCTCTGAGAATTATTATTTCCCTGTGATTTTCAGTAAGTTCATTTATGGCTCTTTGAATATGATATGCTTCTGTTGCGGAATTTGCAATTTCCTCAGGTGTTTTTCCGCCTGAATCCAATTCAAGATCACTGTGTTCTTCCTGATAATAATTGTCAATTGAAACAGCTTTATGTTTCTTCTCTTTTCTGTAATTTGATTTTGCCTCATTTATAGCAATTGTGTAAAACCATGTTGAGAATTTTGCTATTTCTAAATACCTGTGTTTGTTTTTGTATAATTTGAAGAAAGCTTCCTGTGAAATATCCTCGGCAGATTCTCTGCTGCTTGTAAATCTGTATAAAAAATTAATTAATCTGTCTTTATATCTGAAAACAATTTCATTAAATGCTTTTACATCTTCCTTTTGAAATCTCAGTATCAACTCTTCATCTGTTAAAACTCTGTAATCAATTAAATTATTACCGCTCATTCAGACAGATTGGTTAACTATGTTTCCGGGAATATGTTCCATTTATTTAAATTAGTTTAAATTTGAATAAACCGGTTTATAATTTACAAATATTGTTTATCAGTGATAACATAACCGTTTTCCGGTCACTTCCGGAAGATTTCAGCAACTTATCTGTTTGAAAAATATGACCGAATATTGTTTTCATTTTTTCCTGTGAATTGGCATTTCTGTATCTCTGATAATACGGCAGCAGTTTGTCCTGATCCGGTAGCCATAATTTCAATTCTCTTTTCAGTTGCCAGTCCTGCAATTTCACCACTCCCGGATCATACAATTTATTTATTACGGTAAATGCTGAATTCAGTAAAAAAATTAAAAATACTTCCACATCTTTTTTCAATGAAATTTTATCATAAATTTTCAACGCATTCTCGTAATTTCTTTCCACTATTGATCTTATGAAATCCGTCTCGTTAAAATCTTTTGCAATTCCGTTACAGAGATTAACAGCTTCCAGTGTTACTTCTTTTGTGTTGTAACAATATGTTTTTAACTTTTCAATTTCTGACAATATTTCATCGGGAGAATAATTAGAATACTGAATGAACTGATTAATTGCCGAATCATCAGCTTTATATTCGCCAAACTTTTCCTTTATCCACTTTATCAGTTCAGTATCCGTAAATTCCGTTATCTCAAATATCTTTACACTGCTCTCTACAATTTTCTGTGTTTCCCTGGCTTTTTCATTCTCGCTTTTCGAATCATAGGAAAATATTTTTCCGGGACTGAACTCTTCATCACCCGATACCATTATAAGAACCGTATCCGGATTCGGTCTGATAAAATAATCCACTAATCCGGATTTCTCATCCTTAAGCAGTTTCTTAACATTCTTCAGTAATACAACTTTCCTGTCAGAGAAAAGCCCTGTATTGCTGCATTCATTTATGATATTCTCTATAGCTCTCTCATCTCCGTTAAAAGAGATCAGATTATTTTTAATATCGAAATCTTTACCTCCAAACTTAACACATATTATTTTCACAATATCATCAAGTATAATTTTATCTTTAACTGCCAAAAGGATAACAGACGGGATCTGATCCTTATCTAAATTTTTAACAAAATTATTGTAAGATATTTTATATTTATTTACTTCTTTCGCCAAGTTTTACTGTTTTAACAAAATACTTAATCTAATTTAATTATTGAATAATAAAAAAACCTTCCGGTAAACATTTTACCAAAAGGTTTTAAGAACTATAATTTTCCGGAGTATATTATCTCAGCTTCCAATCTGCTTTTTGATCCAGTCAGTTGTCACTGATTTAGGTCTGATAATTGCCGCGCTCATTGCTCTAGCAAGAATTAACTGAGCCGAATAACCCATTACTCTTGATACACCAAAGAGTACTGTATAATATTCATATTCCTTAATTCCATAATGATACAGAAGCGAGCCGCTCGCCGCATCTACATTCGGCCATGGATCTTTTGCTTTTCCCTGAGCTGTCAGAAGTCCGGGTACAATTTCAAACAATTGTTTTACTATCCTGAATGTTTCATCATCAGGAATTGAATTTTTTCCAAATTCAAGAAATGCTGTAAATCTCGGATCTGTGATCCTTAAAACAGGATGTCCGTATCCCGAAACAATCCTTCCGGTATCAAGAAGATTCTGACAATAATCTCTGACTTCCTCATCTGTAGGTGAATGTCCGATCTTTTCTCTCATATCTACAATGAACTTCAGACATTCCTGATTTGCCAGCCCGTGAAGCGGTCCCGCCAAAGCATTCAATGCTCCACTGATTGAATAATATGCATCAGACAAAGTTGATGAAATCACAAGATTTGTAAATGCGCTTGCATTTCCACCTTCATGATCAATATGCAAAACCATGTATAGTCTCATCAGCTTGGCAAATGTACCGTCCTTATCTTCGACTCCAAGCATCTTTGCGAAATTTGCAGCCCAATCAAGTTTACTGTCGGGCGGGATCATATCGCCTTTTTTAAATTTCTTTCTGTAAATAAATGCGGCTATCTGCGGTACTCTGGCAATTATATTCAGACAATCTTCATACATTGCTTCCCAGAGTTTATCCTTGCCTGTGCCCTTATCATAATATTTTCTGAATTCAGATTCCTTTTCCATTGCAAGAATAGCAGTATTGAATATAACCATCGGATGTGAATCGACCGGTAATGCATTCAAAACATCCCATACATAAGCCGGAACTTCTTCTCTGTTGTGAAGATCTGTCTGCAGATCTTTCAGCGTCTTTTCGTCAGGTAATTCACCTGTCAATAACAGATAAAACACTTCTTCCGGAAGCTTTTCCGTAAGTTCCATTATTGGAATTCCCCTTATTATAAGCCCTGTATCAAGACCGACAGATGATGTATCACAGATCAATCCTTTTATTCCTCTCATTCCGCCGTAAAGCTGGTCAATATTAACCTGATCAATGACTTTTGTGCCATGATTTTTTACTATTGATTTAGCTTCATCTCTCAAGCCGGGGATTTGTGAGGAAAGTTTTTCTTTAAGTAATTTCGACATGATTTTGTTATAATTTATGTTAGATTGCAATATAATTTATTTCATTTTAAGTATAAAGTTACGAATCACTGCATTTTTATAAAAATTCACTTTTGTCAGAAAGAATAAGAGTTTACAGTGTTTTTTACGAATGATCACGATTTTATAATGTAATTTTCACTGAATTTAAAGGAATTAACCAACAGCGTAAAAAACAATTTTGATAGTGATTTAAAAGTAGGAAATTAAACAGCTTCCTATATTAAAAATTGAAATGTGAAATTAACCCACATTATAGTATTTCAAACAGTTTTGACCTCCCATTTTTGGACAAATGGTTGATTTTATTTCAAATCTGTTTGATTTTAAAAAGTTTAAGTTATTGAAGAATTTTGATAATTTTTGTTAATAAATTTAGCAATTTTAGGGTGTGCCACACTTATAGGTGTGCCACATTTTAAAATGTGGCACGAATAGTTCTTTTTTGTGATTTCAAAAAATCATTAATTTCTAAATTTTTTAATATTCCTGTAAAATCAAAGTATTTACACAAACAAGATTCCGGTTTTTTTATATCCAAATTAAGATTTTTTAAACTACATTCTTTTCTTTTACAATTTCAAATTGATTTAAAAACGATACACCTAAAATGCAAATTCCCGTCTAAGATTAAATAATATTATAAATAATATTTTGACATTGGCTTTTTTATTCACTTTAAATATGTTTTGAACAATATCGTGCAAAAATGTTCATTTCAATAACTTAAGTTGACCGTTTTAAAAATAGGATCAAATGAATACCCACTAATTGCACGAATTAACACGAATTTAATTGAATATTTATTAGAACAACCTTTTATTAAAATTCGTGAAAATTTGTATAATTTGTGGCAAAAAATAATTTTTTAATTATCAGCGATCAACTTAGCCAAAAAATTCAACAATATTCGTGTGATTAGTATTTTCACTTTTGAAAACGTTTTGGTCGGATCTGAGAATTAGCAAAAAATTTATTTGTTTTTGCTTTTTGAATTCAGAAATTATAATCTATTTTAATCATAATATTTTTATATCTAAAAACATGGATTTTTTAACAAAATCAACTCTTATTTGTCCGAAGTGCGATTTTGCAGTTGTATTGGAAATGCCTACGAATTCATGTTTGTTTTTTTATCAATGTGAAAATTGTAAAACGATCCTAAAACCGCTTCCAGGTGACTGTTGTGTTTTTTGTTCTTTTGGGAATGTAAAATGTCCGTCCGTTCAGCAAAATAATAATTGCTGCTCGTCAGATTAGTTATTAAAAGCTTCTCTTTCCAAAGCCCCAGCTTTGGAAAGTTGGTCTAAGCTTAAATTTCCTTACCAAGCTGGGGCTTGGTAAAGAGAACTAAAATTAACCCGAATATGAAATTCTATTTACTTTTTGTGCTTTCTGCTTTTATCCTTACAAAATCATCAGTATCAATTTCACAGGAAATTCCGTCCGATAAGAAAGAAATACTGGAACTGCGTGACTCACGTATTTTAGGCGAAGATAATAAACTTCTCAGTTATCTGCATTCGACAAATCCTGAGATCAGGGAAATGGCAATATATGCTCTTGCTGACATCGGTGATTCTTCTGTTATTGATCAGCTGAATTTTTTACTTGCAGGTCCTTTTGAAGATTATCCGAAAAAAGAAGATCTGACTGCTGCCGCTTTTTTGCTGGGGCAAATTCCTTCAGATAAAAGCAATGACATGATCTCATTTATGTTAAATAATCTTCCTTCAGAAAATGAAGAAAGAATTTTTGTTTTAACTGCAATTGCAGAAGCAGCAGGGAAAGCCGGCAATGAAAAAATATTAAATGAATTATGTTCGCTTTATATTGCCGGAAATTTTACAGATTCGTTACTTGCAAGAGCAGTTGCAATGTCGATCGGGAGGTTTGCTTTAAGAAAAATTAAAAACGAGAATTCAGTAGAAACACTTAAATTTATTTTAAAAAATTCTGCTGATTCAGTTGCCATCAGAAATACAGCTTTTGCTTTCTGGAGGATCAGCGATAAAGATCTTCTTGAAAAAGCTTCGGAAGAAATTTATCAGTTAACTTATTCAAAGGATGCTCAGACACGAATGTGGGCTTACAATGCAACGGGTAAACTTAAGAATGAACTTTTTCTGCTGTATGTCCTTGAATCATTTAATTCAGAAACAGACTGGAGAGTAAAGGTAAATATTCTGAATTCATTTTTGAATTTTAAACTGGACTCTATTCAGGATCTGTCATCTCAACTTTACAGTGTGATCGGCAGTGCCATCGATATTGAAAACGAACATCTAACTCTGACTGCACTTAATGTTCTCGGAATATTGTATTCAGATCTTAAAAATTCGAAGAATACAATTGCCAAAGGTCAGGCAGAAGACATGAAAAAGCAATTTACATTTTCTCTGGATTCAGTTGAAAATTTAAAACTATCCCCAGAAATACAGAATGAGCTTGCAAATTCCATGGCTTCGGTTTTCAGAGAAGATGCTAAGGATTTCCTGTTCAAAAAATTTTTTGAAACAAATGATTACAGTGTCAAAGCCGGTATTATAAAATCATTTGGAAATTTTAATGATGGAATGATCTATAAGGAAGTTCGCGATTCGATAAGTAAGGAAGTTCAGAGATACAATTTGAAAAATCCGAATACATCCGGTGATATGATCGGAAATGAAGATCTGGCAAAACTTTACAGAGCTTTTGTTGAAATGCTGACTAATCTTGATGATAAAGTTGATGCAGAAAACCAAAATACAATACGCTTGATTTACTCTGAGTTTGCAGGTTCGAAAGACATTCTGCTGACTGATCTTTCATTAACAGGTTTGAAGGATTCATTGTTTGCAGAATATGTTGATGAAACAAATTCAGTTATTGCATTTGACTATAATGAGCTGGATTATCCCAAAGATCTCGATGTCATTCTTATTTTAATTGATGCAATGGGTGAATTGAAAAATGACAAAGCTGTTTCCATTCTGGAAAGTAATTTAAATTCAAACAATTACGAACTTGTAAAAGCTTCGTCAACTGCTTTGGAAAAAATAACAGGAAATAAATATGAGTTCACTGCAAAACCCCGGTCGGATTATGACTGGATTTATATGGAAAGTATGAATGAAAAGAAGTTTATAACTGTCAAAACAAATAAAGGCGATATAAAAATTGAATTACTGCCGGATGTTGCGCCGTTTACTGTTATGAATTTTCTTAAACTTTCTGAAAATAATTTTTATGACGATACAAAATTTCATAGAGTTGTTTCTAATTTTGTGATACAGGGCGGAGATCCGACAGGCACAGGATATGGCTTTCCCGGATACAGTATCAGAAGTGAGTTTTCACCTTTGCCTTATGAAACTGGAATGGTCGGGATGGCTTCGAGCGGAAAAGATACAGAAGGGAGTCAATTTTTTATTACTCACTCTGCAACTCCGCATCTCGATGGCCGTTATACAATATTCGGAAAAGTGACTGACGGAATGGATACAGTGGATGAAATTATGATCGGTGATTATATAATTGATATTGAAATATATTAACTGAATCCTAACACTGATCAAAAATGATTGAAACTGCGAGATTAAAAATTTTTCCTCTGACCTATGAACAGGTTCTGAAATATAAAGATCATAAAATTGAACTGGAAAAAGAGCTTGGCATAAATAAAAGCAATTGGGAACATTCATCTGAAGTAATGGAAATGTTTGAAATGAGATTAATTCCCCGTTTGAAAAAAAATGTTGATAATATTATTTTTAATTCGTTATGGCTCATTATTGACAAAGGAAATAATGTGATCGTTGCAGATATTGGAATAAAAGGTATCCCGGTTTTAAATATAAATGACAATGGGAAAAGTGAAGTTGAGATCGGTTACGGAACAAAACCGCAGTTTCAGGGGAAAGGATATATGACAGAAGCAGTCGATGGCTTTATAAAATGGGCAATTGGAAGAACTGATATTGACACGGTTCTTGCAACTACAGAATTTCAAAATATCTCTTCCATCAGAGTTCTTGAGAAAAACGGTTTCGAAAAATTTGATGAAGTTGAAAATGAATTTTGCTGGAGAAAAAATGTCTGTTAAGAATTTCACTTACAACATTCATGAAGTTAATAATCTTTTAAAATGATCTTAAGAGAGTATCCCGAAATCATAACCGGCATTAAAGAGAATTTTATAATTCATTTTGTATCCGGTAAATGTGAAATTGACAAACACGTCAGTCCTTTGTCAATTAAATGTTCTATGAAAGGATCGGAAAATTTCAAAACATCATTTGGAAATTACTGCGTAACTCCCGGAAGTTATTTTATAATGAATGAAGGGCTTGAATGCGAAAGTGTAATTCATGAAGAATCAGAATCCTTTTCGCTTTATTTTGACACAGAATTTGCAAGCAATGTTTTTAAAAGCCTTATAAATTCGGGTGATAAAATAATTGACTATTCGTACTTTCCAAAAAATCTCCCGTTTAATTTTTTTGAAAAACTTTATCCTAATAATAATATTCTGTCACCTTTAATCATGAAACTGCATTTGGCATCAAAAGTTAATTATGATGACAGTAACTGGATAAATGAACATTTTTATTTTATTCTGGAAAAACTTCTTATCATTCATAAAAATTTGTATGAAGAGATAAGTAAATTACCTCCGGTTAAACTTTCAACAAAGATTGAAATTTACAAAAGAATCTGCCGCGCAAAAGAGTTCATGGATTCATGCTATGCAAAGCCCATAAATCTGGAATCAATCTCAAAGGAAGCATGTCTTTCACAGTTTCATTTTCTAAGGCTTTTCAAGTCAATATACAAAAAGACTCCTCACCAGTATCTAACGGGAAAAAGATTAGGGAAAGCTTTTAATCTTTTATCAGAAACAGACAAATCTATCACCGATATTTGTTTTGAAACCGGATATGAAAGCATGGGTTCGTTCAGTACTTTAGTAAAGAAAAATTTCGGACTTTCCCCGGAAATGCTTAGAAATGAATTCCGGAAATATCTTCCCAAAAATAAAATTTCTTATTAAAAATTAATTTCTTCGATATTTTACTTAGTAAAAAACTTATCCTCTTTCCAGTTCCTTGGATTATTTTCAATATAATTCTGAATACGTTCGAACGATTCAGCATTTCGGATAATATGATCGTGAAACCGGGGTTGCCAGGCAAAATCAGGAAAAAATTTATGTATCTCATTTGTAACTGCAGACTTATATGAACCTACAATTGAAGAAATTGTATCCTTTCCCTGATTTTGATATCTCCTTTGTCCGAATGTTTTTCCATCATTAAAATCAGAATTTGAAGTTAATATTTTTTCGGGATTATTTATTATTAAAATTCCATGTACATGATTTGGCATTACCACATATTTACCCAGTTCAATGATCGGGAAATGAGAAGCTATTTCTTCCCAGTATTTGTCTGCGATTTTCCCGATATCATTTAAATTCATTTCCTGCTCTGATTCACCCATTACAATTTCACCAAAAAAATGTTCTTTGTATTTTGTACAAATGGTAATAAAATATGCCCCGTCATTTCCATAATCCCATGTTTGCAAACGTGCTGATGAAATCCGGTATTTATTTTTAAATTTTTCGTTCATGATTTATTTTTTAATTATTGATTTTATAAATAGCTGTTTATGAAAATAAGGAAATACGGATTACCGATTATCGATTACAGATTACCGATTACGTATTACCGATTATGGATTATGAAATTACGTATTACCGATTATGGATTAT
>DAIPYE010000005.1:0-40830 GCA_036782915.1 Bacteroidota bacterium
GGAAGTGATTTAACATTTGGAATGTTTGTAGTTGCATTACCGGCGTCTATGATCGCAAGATAAATATCGTAACCGTCTGCAGCTTTATCTTCATCCTTCATTACATCTATTTTTGAGAAAGTATTCCATTCGGTTCTGACAAGCAGATCCGGTCTTTCCTTTATATAATTACCGTAAATTTTATTTGCTGTGACATTGATGGGAAATCTGTTGTCTCTGTCTATCATAAATGTAAAGCTTAAAGCCATTAATACCGCTGATATAAAAGCCAGCTTTTTATATTTCTCGAAACTAAAGACAATTGACGCAAGAAAGCCAAAAGCTGAAACAAATATTATTGCTCCGTTACCGCCGACTTCAGGTAAAATAAATACAAATGCCACACAGGCAAGTCCGGCTCCGATCAGATCGAAAAAATAAAGTTTGGATACATCCTGTTTGAATCTGGAAAGTAAAATTGAAATTATCAGGCCGGCAAAGAAAAACGGAATTGTTATCAGCAAGTAGTATAGCGGAAGATAAACAAACTGCATGGAATCTGTAAGCAGACTGAAAGGATCAAACGGGATCTTATTCATTAATATAAAACAAACTATCACCCTCGCCGCGTAACTCATTGAAAGTATTGAAAGTAATTTATCCGCCTCGATTGTATTTAACTTTTTATTCAGAGAAAGCACTACACCGCTTATACCGAATCCAAGTAACGCAACACTTATGATCATAAATGCGAAATGATACCATAAAGAAACTGATAATACTCTTGTCAGTGTAAACTCAAGCAGCAATGTAGAAAGCGCAATGAGGAATATTCCGATGTAGTAAGAAGTTTTTACTTTTTCTGAACGAAGGATGGATGTTGTTTTTGAATTCATTAAAAATATTTTGATAAACTTAATTTATTTTAATTATGCTGTTTTTCTTTTAACATCAGTGAAACCAGATCAAATCGTAAATTATTATTTTTTAAAACACTTTTCTTCTAAAATGGTTTTTAGAATACGAATTTAATATTAAAATGTCTTCAAAAGTTTTTTTAAACTATCTGTAATTTTTTGAAATATCGTTTATTACATTTAGCTGTTTCAGCAAACCCTCCATCTTATCCAGCTTTATCATACTGCTTGCATCACTCAGCGCTTTTTTGGGATCCGGATGTGTCTCTATAAAAAATCCGTCAACACCAACCGCCGCCGCAGCTCTTGCAAGCGGTGGAATGAACTCAGGACTGCCGCCGCTTACTCCGTTATTTCCGGAAGGCATTTGTATAGAATGTGTTGCGTCAAAAATAACAGGATATCCTGACTCCCTCATTATAACAAGACTTCTCATATCCACAACTAAATTATTATATCCGAATGTCGAACCTCTTTCTGTAAGGAATATTTTTTTATTTCCGGTATCCGCAACTTTCGCCGCCTGATACTTCATATCGTGCGGGGCAAGAAACTGACCTTTTTTAATGTTAATTATTTTTCCGCTTTCGCCGGCAGCTTCCAGAAGTTCAGTCTGCCTGGATAGAAATGCAGGTATCTGTAAAAAATCTGCAACTTCCGCTGCGATCTCAATCTCTAATTCGGAATGAATGTCTGTAAGTATCGGCACATTGAATTCTTTTTTCAGATCCGATAAAATTTTCAGGGATTCATCGATCCCGATAGTTCTGAATGAATCTGCAGAGGTTCTGTTTGCTTTTATGTAGGAAGATTTAAATACAAACGGAATTTTCAATTTCTCCGTGATCTTTATCAGAGTTTCACAGGTTTTGAAAGCTATTTGTTTAGTTTCAACTACGCAAGGTCCTGAGATCAGTAAAAAGTTTTTCAGATTTTTTAACTTAAGGTCTTTCGATAAATATTCCGGCAGCATTTTATTTTTTTGAGTAAATTTCTAATTTTTCATTTATTTCTTTTTTCGAATATTTTGTTTTCAGATACATTCCCTTTAATTCTCTCTGCCTTAAACCTTCATAAAGGCAGATGGCAACAGCAACAGATACATTCAAAGACTGAACCATTCCGTACATCGGAATGAGGAAATTTTTATCAGCAAGCTGTTTTACTTCATCTGAAACACCTGTATGTTCATTTCCGAAAACAATCGCAATTCTTTTTGAAAGATCAAGATCAAATAATGAATGATTCTTCCTTTTTTCAGATATACTGGTAGAATAAATTTTAAATTTCTCTTCTTTTAATCTTCGGAAACAATTTTCAGCATTTGAGAATCTTTCGATCTCGATCCATTTCTTAGCGCTCCCGGAAGATATTCTGCCTATTTTAGGAAATTTATTGGTATTATAGATCAGATAAATTTTATCAATTCCTACTGAATCAGCGCTTCTGAGAATTGCGCTGACATTATGCGGATCATGTATGTTTTCCAGAACAATTGTAAAATATTTCTGTCTTTTGCTGACTACATCCTTGATCTTTATAAATCTTTTAGAGGTCAAACTTGTTTAGAATTTTATATGAAAAATTAATTAATTAACTTTCTTTAAACAATTAACAAATACTACTATGATGAAGTATTGTATTGTAAAAATTTCTTTGGCATTCCTCATTTTAACATTCTTTTCAGGACTTTCATTATCCCAGCAAAAGATAGAGTATAAAAAACCCGTTTATGAATCCAGAAATAACTGGGGACTGGGATTTGTCTATTCAGAAAATGGATTTGGAATTTCTGCAGGAAAATACCTTACTCTCAGCAACAGTATAGATTTCAATGCTAACATTTTAGTCTCCGGTGTAACTGATTCCCGTGAAATAGAAAGAAGCGATATTTATGGAAATACAGTTGTATTAGGAAAAATTAACAGGGTTTTTATGGCTCCTTTGAGTATTGGGCTTATTATGGAATTGTTCAAAGGCGATCTGGAAGGGGATTTTAAACCATTTCTTAATCTCGGAGTCGCTCCAACACTTGTTATGTTTAATCCATACAACAAAAATTTTTTCAGCGCTATCGGATATACTTCTACAAAATTTGCTGTCGGTCCTTATCTCGGCATTGGAATGAGTTTTCAACAAAGTAAAAGTATGGCTTTAAATGTCAATATAAGCTATTACTATCTGCCACTTATTGACGGAGGAGTTGAAAGCATTGAAAATAATTCTATAAATAATGTCGGCGGAGTTCAGTTATTGTTTGGTTTGAATTTTCTGAAATAATTATAAATAACCTTCCGGTATGCCGGATCCGGCGATTAGTCCATTCCTGGTTTAATTAAATTATTTCTCATTTAAACACGTAAAAAAAGACTTTCCTGAAATTCCTTTTACATAAACTTAATGTTTCGCATTCATTTACGTATGTCTTAAAGTAAGAGATTTTGTTATTTTGTGACCGTATGGAAAAAAAGCGAATACTTTTTATGTGCGGGTCACTGAATCAGACCACAATGCTTCATAAAATTTCACTTCATCTGACGGATTATGAGCATTATTTTTCCGCATATTATTCAGACGGAGCTGAAAGACTTGCAGCTAAGGCAGGTTTTCTGGATTTTTCCGTACTTGGCGGGAAATTCAGAAAGCAGACAGAAAAGTATCTAAATGAAAACAATCTTAAGGTGGATTATGAAGGAAAAAAGTATGATTATGATCTTGTGGTGGTTTGCAGTGATCTTATAGTTCCCAAAAATATCCGGAATAAGAAAATTGTAATGGTACAGGAAGGTATGACTGATCCCGAAAACATATTCTATCATTTGGTGAAAAAGGTGAAAATTATTCCAAGGTATTTCGGGGGAACTGCCACTACAGGTTTGTCGGATTGTTATAATTATTTTTGCGTCGCATCAGAAAATTATAAAAAACTTTTTATTCGGAAAGGTGTAAAAGCGGAAAAAATTATTGTTACAGGCATTCCAAATTTTGACAATTGCATTGAATTCAAAACAAATGATTTCCCCCATAAAAACTACGCACTGGTCTGCACTTCTGATTCCCGCGAAACTTATAAGTATGAAAACAGAAAGGCATTTATTTTAAAAGCTCTTAAACTCTCTGAAAACAAACAGATCATTTTCAAACTTCACCCGAATGAAAATGAAAAGAATGCTTCAAAGGAAATTAATAAACATGCTCCCGGTTCTTTGATTTTTTCAAGCGGAAATACAGATCACATGATTGCAAATTGCGATATTCTGATAACTAGATATTCCAGTGTAGTATATGTCGGGTTAGCTCTTGGGAAAAAAGTGTATTCTGAGTTTGATCTTGATGAACTTAAAAAACTTATGCCTCTTCAAAACAACGGAACTTCCGCAAAAAATATTGCAGAAATATGTATCGCAATTCTCGAGAAAAAACCGGTTGCGATAAATGAATTTATTTCTCATGAAAATGATTCTGATCTTGCAATAAATTATCAGACATTATAAAGAATAATTTAAAAAAGTTGACAGACAGTAATAAAAAAATCCTTATTGTTATTCAGGCGAGATCAAATTCAAGCAGACTGCCGGGTAAAGTTTTTCTCCCGTTATCAGGAAAACCATTGATTGTAAGAATGGTTGAAAGAGTTAAGGCTTCAAAATCCGCGAAAGAAATTGTAGTTGCTGCTACTACTGACAATGTAGATGATAAAATAGAAGAACTTTGCAGAATAAATAAAATTAATATATTCAGAGGACATCCGACTGATCTGCTTGACAGACATTACAAAGCCGGACTTGAATATCAAGCAGATGTTGTAGTGAAAATACCTTCGGATTGTCCGCTTATATGTCCGAATGTTATTGATAAAGTTATACAATTTTACATTGATAATTCCAAGAAGTTAGATTTTGTCAGCAATCTTCATCCTGCAACTTTTCCTGACGGAAATGATACAGAGGTTATTCCTATGAAAATTTTAGAACAAGCATGGAATGAATCAGAAAAAGATTTTGAAAGGGAACATACAACTCCCTTTATCTGGGAAAGACCTGAAAGATTCAGGATAGGAAATATTGAATGGGAAACCGGACTGAATTTTTCCATGAGTCACAGATTTACAATTGATTACAGGGAAGATTATGAATTTATTAGAAGAATTTATGATGAACTTTATTCTGAAAATGAAATATTTTCTCTGTGTGATATTATGATGCTTTTAGACAGGAAACCTGAACTTAAAAAAATTAACGAAATGTATGCAGGAATTAACTGGTACAGAAATCATTTGAACGAGTTAAATACTGTTACTGCTGAACAGACAAAATTAATTTAGATGTTTAATTTTGCCCAATAGAAATCCAATAAATTAAAAAACGAAATGACTGATAAAAAAAATACTGAGTTAAAAGAAACTGCTTTCAAAGTTAGAGAACATATTATAAGAATGTCAACTGACGGCGGATGTTTCATAGGCGCATCTTTGTCGTGCGCTGATCTGATCGTTTATCTTTATAAAGAATTTTTGAATGTAAATATAAATAATCTTAATGATCCCGAAAGGGATTATTTGTTTTTATCCAAAGGACATGATGTCCCGGCTTTATACGGAACTTTTGTTGAAATTGGATTTCTGGAAAAAGACAGAATGAAGAATCATCTTAAAACAAATGATTTTATATACTGGCATCCGAACAGAAATATTCCCGGTATTGAGTTTCATTCCGGATCGCTGGGACATTTGCTGAGTGTTGCCATAGGTGTAGCTATTGATTGTAAAATGAAAGGTCATAAAAATAAAATTGTTGTAATACTCGGAGACGGTGAACTTGACGAAGGATCAATCTGGGAAGCTGCACTGGTAGCAGGTGCAAAAAAACTGGATAATTTAATTGCAGTAGTTGACAGGAATCATTTTCAGGCAAATATAGAAACAGAGAAATTAATTCCGCTGAATCCAATTGCGGATAAGTTCGAAGCTTTCGGCTGGAAAGTCAGGTCCTGTGACGGTCACAGCTTTGAGGATATGGAAAAAGCATTTTCAAAATTTCCGATTGAAGAAAATAAACCAAATATAATTATTGCAGAAACTGTGCGCGGAAAAGGATTGTCCAGTATTGAAGCAAGAGCAGACAGGTGGTTTGTAAATTTTGCAAAAGATGAGATCGAAATGCTGATGAAAGAACTTCACGGAGGAAAAATTGCAGACCTCACATCGGAAACGATTGTTGCAAGATAAAACAGCTAACTAAATCATCTGCAAATATTCAAATATTCCTGAGAAAGTTTTTGAAACAATTCTCTTCCGGAAATTTTCAAAGCGTACTTAAGAAAATTGAATATACTTTCCGTTTAATGATCAGATATAAGTTCTGAACAAAGATATTTCAACAGATCAAAAAAATTTTATTTATAATTTCATTTCGTTTGAAAACAATCGCCTGATTGATTCTTCGAATTTATGATCTCATTATATTCATCTGCAGTAAGAACAGTCGGATTATAAATTATATCCTCACTCTTAAGATTTTTTGCAAAAGCTCTCATATGGTTTTGAGTAGCTTTATCAAGACAATCATAAAGAGCTTTGATCTTTTCGTTTTCTGCTTTCGAATAAAATTTTCTGAGATCGAGAATGTCATTTTCTTCATATCTGGCTGCAGCTCTTAATGCATCAGAAAATGAAAATGCGCCAATCTTCATCATCTCTTCATAAATATTATTTACATCCTTATTTGTAAACTGTCCCGGCGTCAGGTCAATAACGCTGGCGTCAATGTTAAGTTCATTTATAACATCTGTAACATGCTGCATATGACTTTTTTCCGCATCCATTACATTCCCGAAAACTTTCTGATTGTATTTTTCAAACATGGATTTGTAAAAATCATAAGCTGCTTTTTCTTCCTGTAAAGTATACAGAAGGCCGTTCTTTTCTTCTTCGGAATATTGAGAATAAATTTTCGGTGTTGTAAATATAAACAGGAAGGAAATTAGTATGGTTATTGTGGTTTTCATGGTGTTAATACCTCCTTTTTGGTATACAAAAATAACTATACCGGAAAAAACAAACTATGCAAAAATGTCTGCGATAGCTGTTTTAATTGAATTTTCTGTACTTTCTGCTCTGTGTTTGTTTTGAAAAAAGATATTATGTGAATGTATCTTTTTTTAGTTTATTAACGGAGAAAGTATTATAAAATTGGTTCGGATTTAAAGGGGAAATACTTTTATTCTAAATTACTGAGAATACCTTTTGAAAGGAGGATGAGTATTATAATCCCAAGAGCAATTCTGTAAATAATAAAAACAAGATTACTTTTTGTTTTGAGATAAGTAATGAGAAATGCGATCGAGTAATAACCGACAATTCCTGATACAATTGTTGCAACAGATAAGCTGATTAAATTTTCATTCAGCAATACTGCCCGCTCTTTGTACAATTCATACAGACCGCTCAGAGCAATGGCGGGAATGCTTAGCAAAAATGAATATCTTGCAGCGACTTCTCTTTTTAAACCGGCGAAAAGTCCGGCGGTGATGGTAACTCCGCTTCTTGAACTACCCGGTATCAGCGCAAGCGCCTGAGCAAATCCGATGAATATTCCGTCTTTAATTGTGATCTGAGAGAAGTCCTTATTTTTTGAACTTACTTTCTCCGCAATAAAAAGAATTACTGCCAGGATTATCAACGCCGCGCTTATGACATACAATCCGCGCGCGTCACCTTCAATAAATTTTTTAAGGAATAATCCGCATAATCCAATTGGTATTGTTCCTAAAATTATAAGAATAAATATTCTTGAATCCGGATTTGAATTAAAATCTTTTTTCTTCAGGGAATGTAAAAATCCTGAGGTGAGTGAAATAATATCCTCTCTGAAATAAATCAGAGTAGCTATCAGTGTTCCGATCTGCATCACAGCAGTATATGCGGCTCCGATATCTTTCCAGCCAAGCAAAGCCGGAATGATCCTTAAATGCGCTGTACTGCTGACCGGTATGAACTCTGTAGTTCCCTGAATTATTCCAAGAACTACTGCTTTGAAAATTTCCTGCAATTTAAATAATTAACTTTTTATACATCGAGATTTGCATACTTTGCATTTTCTTCTATGAATTTTCTTCTCGGCTCTACTTCCTCTCCCATTAATACTCGGAAGATCTTATCAGCCGCAGCGGCATTTTCATTTGTAACAAGCACAATTGTCCTTGTTTCAGGATTCATTGTAGTTGCCCAAAGCTGTTCAGGATTCATTTCTCCCAGACCTTTAAATCTGGAGATTGCAATTCCTTTTCCGCTTGTCACAGCTTCTGTTCCGGCATTCTCTTCATTTTCTATAATTACAGGACTTTTGTCAGCTTTCATTGATTTTAAAATTTCTTCTCTGTCAGCTTCATCATAAGCATATAGTTCTGTTTTTCCTTTTTTGATCTTGTATAGTGGAGGCTGAGCTATGTATAATCTTTCTGTTTCAACTATCTCTCTCATGTGTCTGTAAAAAAACGTAAGCAGCAGTGTTCTGATATGTGAACCGTCAACGTCGGCGTCGCACATAAGGATTATTTTATCATATCTTATCTTCGCTTCATTGAATTCCTCAGAGCTTCCTATACCCGCACCTATTGCTGTTATTATTGACCGGATCTCTTCATTTGCATAAATCTTCTCTTTTCTCGCTTTTTCAACATTCAGAATTTTTCCTCTAAGCGGAAGTATTGCCTGGAATCTTCTGTCTCTGCCCTGCTTTGCAGAACCTCCTGCTGAATCTCCTTCGACTAAATATAGTTCACACTGCGCGGGATCTTTTATCGAACAGTCAGCAAGTTTTCCCGGAAGTCCACCGAGATCCAGAGCATTCTTTCTTCTTGTCAGATCCTTTGCTAAGCGGGCTGCAAGTCTTGCCTCTGCTGCGGTTATGCATTTTTCAATGATCTTTTTGGCAACAGACGGATTCTCTTCCAGATAATTTCCCAGACTTTCTCCCGTAATTGACTGAACAATTCCTTTTACTTCACTGTTGCCTAATTTTGTTTTAGTCTGCCCTTCGAATTGCGGCTCAGGTACTTTTATACTTATAACACATGTCAGACCTTCTCTGAAATCATCTCCTGTCAATGTGATCTTGTCATTCTTAATAAGATTATTTTTTGTAGCATAATTATTCAGAGTTCGTGTCAGCGCTGCCTTGAATCCTTCCAGATGCGTTCCGCCTTCGTGTGTGTTTATATTATTTACAAAAGTATAAGTGTTGTCATTGTAAGACTCATTATACTGAAACGCAACTTCCACCTGAACATTCTCCCTGTCTCCTGAAACAAAGATCGGCTTTCCGGAAATAGACTTTTCTGATTCATCCAGATATTTCACAAAATCTATTATGCCTCCTTTGAAATGAAACTCAACTTCCTTCCCTTTTTCTCTTTCATCTTTTACAATTATTGTAAGATCTTTATTGAGATAAGCCAGCTCTCTTAGCCTTTCTTCAATGGTCTCAAATTTGAACAAAGTGCTTTTGAAAATCTCACCGTCAGGATAAAAAGTTACCTTTGTTCCGGTTTTCTTTGCGCTGCCAATCACCTTTACCTTTGCTTCCGGAATTCCTCTTTTATACTTTTGATAATAAATTTTTCCGTCACGGACAATTTCAGCTTCAAGATATTCACTCAGTGCATTTACAACCGAAACACCCACCCCGTGTAAACCTCCGGATACTTTATAACTGTCTCTGTTGAATTTTCCTCCGGCATTAAGTTGCGTCATTACAACTTCCAGAGCTGATATTTTTTCAGTAGGATGAATGTCCGTTGGAATCCCTCTACCGTTATCTGTAACTGTTATAGAACCGTTTTTATTAATTGTCAGAGTGATCTTATCGCAGTATCCGGCAAGCGCTTCATCGATCGCATTATCTATAACTTCATATGCAAGATGATGTAAACCTCTTGTTGAGATATCACCAATATACATTGCAGGTCTTTTCCTAACGTGTTCAAGCCCTTTCAGTACCTGTATATCACCGGCGCCGTATTCCTGCTCTTTTTCGTCTTTGTTTTTTGCCATTATTATTTAAGTTTTTCTTATATAAAAATTATCTCTTTGATTATTTTCTTTTTCAGATTTTTATTCAGCTTTTCAATTATCTCTTCCTTCTTCATGGAAAGCTCATGTCTCCATGCGGCATTCTCTGCTTTTACAAGTAACTTATGTTTTCTTATTTCTACTGGCGTTGAATATTTTGAAATTGCCTCTCCTACACATTCCTTCCATACATTCAGGATCTGAAGTTCCTGCATCCTTGCATCAAGTCCGATGTAATTCATGAACGAATCCAGTTCACTTTTTAAACAAACTGTCTTATTGAACCGCGAACTTGTGTCTATGTTTTTCATATTTACATCTTAATTTACAACCTTGCCGTTTTCTATTCTGAATATTGAAATTTCATTTTCAGTATAAAATTCTCTCAGATTTTCTGTATAACTTTTATCGGTTGTTGTTAAAAATATCTGACCGTAATCTTTTAAATGTGAAATTATCTTTGAAACCCTGTTGTCATCCAGTTCTGACAATACATCATCCAGCAGCAATACAGGACTTGTGGATTTTTTATCCTTTAAATAATCATACTCAGAAAGTTTTAATGCCACAAGAAAGGTTTTATGCTCGCCCTGTGACGCAAAATATTTTATCTCAAATGAATCTTTAACTTTTGCATCTTCACCTTTTTCACCTTCGTTTTTATTTAATCTGAATATATAATCATCTCTCTGCGGTCCTGCTAAAGTCAATCCTCTTCTGACCTCATCTTCAAACTTATTTTCAATGAAACTGCCTGCTCTTTCTTTTATATAACCTGCTTCAAAACTTTCAGACTGTGTATTAACTTCTCCTAAAATGTCCGAAAAATAATTTATGTATCCTCTGTTATCCTGTGTAAGCAGAAATGAAAAATTTCTTTCAAAATAATTTCTGAATTCTCTGAGAAAATTTAATCTTTTAAATATGATCCGTGAAGAAACTTCTGTCAGTTTTTCATTGTAAGAGCTTAAAAGATTTTTCAGCTCTGAATAAGTGTATTTTTTAAACACTGTGTAATTTCTTAACAGGGAATTCTTCTGCTTCAGGATCCTGGCAAGGTCTTTAAGATGATCAAGATAAAGTCTGCTTGTCTGTGAAATTAAAATATCAAAGAACTTTCTTCTGTCTGAAGGATTGCCGTATGTTATATTAAGATTCTTCGGTGATAAAAAAACCAGCGGATACCTGCCGAATATTTCAGATGAAAAAGCCGTCACTTTTTCTCTGTTGCGATGAATCGATTTTGTCCTGGTATCTGAATTATAATTTATGACAATGCTGTCCCTGTTTTCAATGTCACTTTCAAATTCCGACTCTATAAAGAACTCACTGTTCTCAAATCTTATGCAGTCAGTTTCTGCGCTTCCCAGAAAACTCTTACCGAATGTTGTATATGATATTCCTTCAAGTATGTTTGTTTTTCCCTGTCCGTTGTTTCCGTAAATAAAATTAAACTTATTGCTGAATTCAAATTCCTCATTCTCATAGTTTCTGAAATTTTTCAAAACGATCTTTTTTAAAATCATTGTAATTTTTTCGCTTAAACAAAAAATAAGGAATGCAGCTTTTCATAAAGCATAATTTTTAAATCTGATATGTGAATTATTTTTTCCGGAGTTGTTTCTGTAACAGGATGTATTAAGCTGAATTTCAGCAGTAAGTGTTTTCAATAAATATTTATTATCCAACCCGTACCGGCATTATTAATTCTATAAAATTCTCATTCGCAACCTGCTCGGAAGGTGTTGATATTGCTGCTTTAGAAGAACTTCCGAAACTGATGTTGATCTCTTCTGTTTCCATCTGAGATACAGCATCCAGTAAATATCCTGCGTTAAATGCTATTACAAAAGGTGTCTTGTCAAAATCCTCTGAGCCGGTATCGCTGACAAATGTACAGTCAATTGCTTCCTCTCCCTCTGACCCGATTTCGGGATTATCCGCTTTGATCTGAATCGAACTGTTGGTTATTTCCAGTTTCACACGCTTTGTGATCACATCAGAAAATATTAAAGCGCGTTTCAGTGAATTGGAAAAATCGTTTTTGCTGATCTTTAATTTCTTATCATTGTCTTTTGGTATTACATTCTCATAACTGGGGAAAGTATCATCTATTAATTTTGAAAAAATTTCTACACCCGCAAATGAAATTTTAAGATCAACTTCATCAAATTCGATTGTCGTATCATCTCCGTTATTTATTCTTAATATTAGATTTCCTGTTTTAAGTGGAATAATTATTTTTTCTTCAGCTTCGATCTGAGGTTTGAAATCATTTTTAATTAATTTTGCCAGTCTGAATCCGTCAGTTGCAACAAATTTCAGTTCAGTGTTATTGACATCAAGCAAAACTCCGGCCATATTTCTTCTCAGTTCGTCAGTATTTACGGCGTGAATGGTTTTTGAAAGACACCTTCTCATCATTTGACCTTCGAGTTCAAGTTTATTCATACCGCTCTTCTCTTCCGGAACAGGAAAATCTTCAGCAGGCTCACCGCCCAGTGAATATTTACCGTTTGTAGTTTTTATTGAAATTCTGTTTTTCTCGTTGACTTCTACTGTTAACGAAGCGGAAGATAATGTTCTTGATATATCCAGTAATCTTTTTGCGGGAATAGCAACTTTTCCGTCTTTTTTCCCTTCAACCTCCAGTGTAGTCCTGATAAATATCTCAAGATCAGATGCCAGTAATTTCAGTTCGTTTCCGGTAAGTTCAAATAAAATATTATCTAAGATCGGAAGAGGTGATCGGGTGGGAATTACAGAGTTAAGTTTTGATAAAGAATCAACCAGCTTATCGCCTTTAACAGAAAATTTCATTTACGTTATGTTTTATTCTTAAATTTATTGAAAAATACATATTTAATGTGCTATTTTCAATTCAATGCTTTCGCTGAATTGTCCTGAAAGGTCTTAAAAAACAGAATACTTTTGAAGATCTGATGAAGTGTAAAATTAATTGAAATGTTAATGTTGAGAGAATTAATCTATTATAATTTTTTTATCTCAACACCTGATTTTGTATCAAGAATATCAAATCCTTTTTCCCTGATCTCATTCCTTATTTCATCTGCTGATTTAAAATCTCTGTTCTTCTTTGCATCTTTTCTTTTTTCAATAAGCATTAAAACATCTTCCGGAATTTCAATCTCATTTTTTTCTTTTTCAATATTATTAAAGTTCAATCCGAATATTTTGTCAAAATTATATGCTAATTCTAATTTATCTTCTGCATTCAATCCATCATCTTTTATCATATCCCACAAAACCGACATAGCTTCCGGCATATTAAGATCATCATTTATTTTATCCAGAAACTTCTTTTTATAATCTGTAATCATCCTTCGACTTTCGTCTTTCATCTCACGTTTTCCGTCTCCCGTCTCACGTCTTTCGTCTTCCGTCTTGCTTTTCAACCAAAGTATCTTGCCTTTTAAATTCTTGTAACCGCTTCTTGCAGCATCAAGCGCTTCAAAAGTAAACTTGATTTTTTTCTTATAATGCGCCATTAGCAGGAAATATCTGTAATCAAGAGGAGAGTATCCTTTGTCAATCAGTGTTTGCAGCGTAACAAAATTTCCGGTTGATTTGGACATTTTCTCACTGCCCATGTCAAGAAATTCACCGTGAAGCCAGTAATTTACATACTTCTCACCGTTGCACGCTTCAGACTGAGCGATCTCATTTGTATGATGGATCGGAATGTGGTCTATTCCGCCGCAGTGAATATCAAAATGATTGCCAAGTAATGCCTTTGTCATTGCCGAACATTCAATATGCCATCCGGGAAAACCTAATCCCCATGGAGACTCCCACTCCAGCAGACGCTTCTCGTCTTTGGGAGAAAATTTCCATAAAGCAAAATCCGTAATATTTTTCTTTTCAGCGGAAAATTCAATTCTCGAACCTTCCTGTAAACCTTTTATATTCAATCTCGCAAGTTTTCCGTAATCAGGAAATTTCGAAGTGTCATAATAAACCCCGTCGCTGGTAATGTATGTAAAATCTTTTTTTTCAAGACATTTTATCAGTTCGATCTGCTCCGGAATATAATCAGTTGCAAGACTGTAAATATCCGGAGGAATGATATTCAGCCGTAAAATATCTTTTTTGAATACATCACTGTAATACTTTGTCACTTCCCATACAGTTTTGCCAAGGGACTTTGCGCTCAGCTCCATCTTATCCTCTCCTTCATCACTGTCGGAAACCAGATGACCGACATCAGTGATATTCATGACATATTTTACTTCATAGCCGTTATATTTTAAAACTCTCAGTAAAATATCCTCAAAGAAAAATGAACGGAGATTTCCGATATGCATGTAATTATATACAGTCGGTCCGCAACTGTACATTCGAACTTTTCCCGGTTCGATCGGTATGAATTCATCTTTACTTCTCGTTAATGTATTGTATATTTTAAGCATATTCTGTAAAATTTTTTTTTAATCTATTCATATTATTTTTCGTTTCACATTTTACATTTCACGTCTTACATCTACCATCAAGCGTCTAACGTATCACGTATTACATCTCCCGTCTAACCTTTAACATTTGACGTTTCAACATTCTTCGGTTTCGGTTTTGCATTCCATAAAAAAAGCATCAGTATTGCCCCGGCTGCCGCAAATCCTATCATACTGGGACTCCAGGCTTCCCATCCGTAATTATCAAGAAGCCAGCCGACGCCTATACCTACTGCTGCGCCGCCCATATACTGCATTCCGTCAAACATTCCCGTAGCAGTCGCTGCCGCCCGCTGACCACCGAAATCCATGGATGCTGTTCCTGATAACATTGAATGTACCATACTGATCCCAAGAGAATTAGTTATAAAAGCTATTATTATGAACGTGAGATCTTTTGACTGCCATATAACAGCTAATGAAGAAATTATTAACACATAGCCTATAAACGCTACCGGAGTTCTGCGTGAATTAAAAATCCAGTCGGAAGTATATCCCGCTATAAACGCTCCTGCAATTCCGGCAAGAACAACTCCCAATGCGCCTTTTTGAAATATAGGTGAATCAAGAGCAAGTTTTTGATATTCCTGCATGTATCTTGGGAACCATTGTTCAAATCCGTGACGGACAAATCCTGTACAGAATTCTGCAACTGCAATTGTTATTGCTATCGGATTTGAAATTACTTTTTTAAAAACATATTTAAAATTTATCTTTTCTGTGTCACCGCTTGTTGCATCATCTGTGTCAAGATGCCCCAGTCCTGCGTCTTCAGGAGTATTTTCTACATTTCTGTATGTCAGAAAAGACATAACTGCTACGATCATAGAAGGAATAAAAAACACCCATTGCCATGGGAGAACTGTAACGGCAAATCCGCCGATTATAAATATCAATGCTCTTCCGCTCTGAATCATCGATCCGAAAATCGCCGAGAAAACCCCGCGCTCACTGACCTTGAACCATCCTGCATTTACTTTTATAAGGGACAATGCGCTGTATGACTGGAAATAGGAATTCATTGCCCAGACGCTTGTGAAATATGTGAGTAGTAAAGTTCCCGTTCCGAAAAAATTCAGATATGCCCCAAGCCCGAAAAGAAAATTAAATACAACTGTTCCTATGGAACCGATAAGCATTGCCTTCTTTCCGCCGATCCTGTCAACCAACGGTCCGTTCAGCATTGCTGAAATACCGTAAATTGTCAGAGCAGCAGTGATGATCGCGCCGATCTGAGTCTTATCCCAGCCGTAAGTATCCGATAGTGATTTATTCGCAAAGGAAAGATTGTATCTTCCCATATACATTGCGGCATAAGTAAAACCAAGTGTTAGCCAGTTTATCGCTCTTCTTCTCCTGAATTCAGGGGAATACTGCTGGCGTTCAGCTTTTTTTATCATTTTTAAGAATTGGTAGAGAAGGGTATGTTTATAAAAATTTTTACAAACATAGATTTTAAATTACTTATTTGAAATATAGAAAAGCATAAGTGAAATTAATGAATAAAATAGTCCAATATGTTATTGAAAATAAATTTAAATTTAAATTAAAATATTCAGAGTGTGCCACGTTTTAAGGTGTGCCACATTTTAAAAATGTGGCACGAGTGGTTTTTTGTGATTCAAAAAAATTAAAAGTTCTAAAATTTTTTAATTTTCGTTCAAAATTTAAACATTTTCTAAAATTAATTTCAGGAGTCAACATAACAAATTAAGTTTTAATACTAATTTAAGTTGGCCATTATAAAAATATGTTCAAAAGAATAGCCACTAATTGCACAAATTAACAAGATTTTAATTGAATATTTATTAGAGCAACCATTTTAAAATTCGTAAAAATTTGTGCAATTTGCAGCAAAAAATTATTATAAAAGTTATTAGGGGTCATCTTAAGATACTAAATTGTTTGTTTCTACAATTTTAATTTCAAAATGCTTTAAAAACCTTATTTCAAAAATACTAAATACTGTCTAAGATGAAAAAATGTTTTGACAATTGTATTTTATTTCATCAATGATACAAATTTGAAAGTATAAAACTCCGGAAATTTTATTTACAGCTCTCCGATATCCTCAAACCACAGATCAGGATTTTTATCAATGAATTCTTTCATTAGATTTTTGCACTCTGTAAGATTAAGGTTTATAACTTCAATCCCGTGCGATTCCATAAATTCTCTTGCTCCGCTGAATGTTTCATCTTCTCCCGCAACAACTTTCTTTATGCCGAACTGGACACTCGCTCCTGCACAAAGATAACACGGCATCAGAGTCGAATATAAAATTGTGTCCCTGTAAATACCTATTCTGCCTGCATTCATAAGACAATCAATTTCTGCATGAATTACAGGATCATTTTTCTGAACTCTTTTATTGTGACCTCTGCCGATGATCTCACCGTCTTTCACTAGCACAGACCCGATCGGAATTCCGCCTTCTGCCAGTCCTTTTCTCGCTTCATCAATTGCTGCCTGCATAAATTTATCCATAATCATTTAATTTTAATTCGTTAATTCTTCAATAATTTTTTTGTGTTCCGGATATAAACTGATCAGTTCGCTTCTTCTCCCCATTTCAAAATCATCAAAATGAAATCCGGGTGAAACTGTACATCCTGCCAGACAATATGAATTTTCCTCTGATACTTTTGCCCCGAACCAGACTCCGGCTTTCAGCAATATCTGCGGATTTTCTCCTTCTTCTATATCCAATCCGAGTTTAATAATACTGAGTTTTCCCTTCTCACCGATCACATATATTATCATTCCGCTTCCATCATAGAAATGAAACATTTCATCAGATTTTAATCTGTGTAATTTTGAAGTCTGATCATTTTCAAGTAAATAATAAATTGCCGTTCCGAAGTTTCTGACGTCATTATATCTTTCCGGTAAATGTTCTTTCGAAATACTTTCATCTGACCTGTAGCTTTCTTTATAAAATCCACCTTCGGGATGCGGTAGCATGTTCAGATTTTCTATCCAGTATCCTGCGTTTCTTTTCATATTTTAAAATTAAAAATGAACTGCGATCCAGATACATTCCGGATCAGCACTTGTGCTTTCCACTCTGTGTTTTGTATTTTTTTGAATGAATAAATAATCGCCGGGATTTAAATTATTTACAGTATCATCTTCGAATCTTATCACAGCTTTTCCCTGAAGCAGTATCACCCATTCGTCCCTGTCCTGTTCAAGCCATTGATCAACAGGTGTACTTTGCCCTGTTGATACTATTTTTTCAATCAGTAAATTATCTGTTTCAATTAAAGGCTGGAAGTATTCAAATTCTTTCGGAAAGTTATCCGGGGAGGTGAAAATATTTTTGGACATAAAATAAAAAACGGCAGGATTTTAAACCTGCCGCAATAAATTTAATTCTTACCGACTACAACTGTAGATTTGGATTCTTTTTTCTCTTTGACCTGAACCGGAACTGTTCCGAACACATAATCCCAAAGCGGATTACTCACTCCGTAAGCCGTCTGATCATCACCAAAATGATGACGCAGATGATATGTTCTTAAAAACTTTCCGATTTTACCGTTCATCACAAAATGATGAGTCGCATAATGAATGGAATCATAAGCAACATATCCAAGTACAAATCCGGAAAAAATACTGAGGTAATAACTTCCAAATACTCCTTTGAAAATAAAAAAGAATAGTGTTGCCAGCGGAATGCTGACAAGTAAAGGCATTACAAGCCTTGTGGAATCTCTCGGATAATCGTGATGAATTCCATGAACAAGAAAATGAACTTTCTGCCCAAGTGCTGATTTTGGATGATAATGAAATGCCCATCGGTGAATCACATACTCCATTAAAGTCCATAACAGAATTCCGATCAGGAGACTTATTACTCCCGATAAAATGCCGATCTCTTTTGAACCGTAATATGAACATGCAGCTATTACCGGTATAAACACAAACAACGGTGTCGCCGGATGAATATGTGAAAAATATTCAAGAACCGGATTTTTAAATAATCTTATAGTTTCGTCCTTATTTGAAACAAATTTAGCCATTTTTGATTGTTTTATTTAGTGAGTGTAAAATAGCAAAATTAATGAAGCTTTTAAATGAATATTTTTGCCCTGTTCTTACTTTCCGGCTTTCAACAGATCTCTTATCTCTTCAAGTAATTCCTGATCTCTTGAAGGAGCTGCCGGCGCTTCATCTTCTTTTGTTCTGAAATTATTAATTGCCTTTACTACAAAGAATAACACCAAGGCTATGATAAGAAAATTTATAATTGCCTGAATTAATTTCCCGTAAGGCAAAACTGCTCCTCCTACTGTTACTGAAAGTCCGCTGAAATCAATTCCGCCGACGATTATCCCTATAAGAGGCATGAAGAGATCAGCTACGACTGATGCTACAATAGCTCCGAATGCTGCGCCGATAATTACACCAATTGCCAGATCAATTGCATTTCCTTTTGAAATGAATTCTTTAAATTCTTTTATCATGATTTTTAGTTAGGTTTATAAAATATTTTCGTTAAAGTAATATTATATACTTATTTATTAAAGTCAGCTATGTTTTTCATTAATCCGTATCTCAATCCTTTTGTTGAAACGGTAACCGAATTAAATTTTTTATACTTCATTATTTCCGTCAGTATTAATATACCCGGAATAATTATTTCACTTCTGCCTGCCATAAATTCCCCGATACTCAGTCTTTCATCATTTGTCATATTTATCAGTTGTTCATATATAATTTCAATTTCAAAAAGAGATATTCTGTCTTTATGAATTTTCTCCTCATCAAAATAATTCAGTTTGTTTTTTATTGCAGAAAGTGTTGTAAGTGTTCCGGCTACACCCACTAATTCCGAGTTATTTGTATTCCCGAAATCATCAGAACTCAAAACATCATGTATGAATATTTTAGCCTTCATTAAATTTTCAGTTCTGAAATCTTCTTTAAAATAATTTTCAAACAATCTTACCGAGCCGGCATTGAAACTTTTTGAATTTAAAATTCCGTTTTCCATATAACTCAGCTCCGTACTTCCTCCGCCAATGTCTAACACTGCATAATTTTTCTTCGGCAAATCAAATACTGCTCCTTCAAATCCATACTTCGCTTCATCTTCACCTGAAATAACTTTAATTTCTGTTCCCGTCTCTCTTTTAATAAATTCAATGAACTCAGAACTGTTCTTTGCTTCTCTCAAAGCACATGTTCCGAATGCAAATATTTTTTTTGAATTATACTTTTCTGAGATCTCCGAATAATTTTTAAATATCTCTGCAACTTTCTGAAATTTATCTTCTGAAATATTTCCGGATTTATAAAGACCCTTTCCCAGTCTTGGAATTTCCTGTGCTTCATATAGTTTTTTAAGATCTTTCCCGGAAAGTGAGGCAATGAGTAAAAGGCAGGTGTTTGTTCCTAAATCGATTACAGAATTAATTTCATTATAACTTGACCGCATAAATCCCGATCCACTCAGATTTAATTATAATATCAACCACTTCAAATTCATACTGGGTCAGAAATTCCAGGATCTCCTGATCTTCCGAAGATAAAATTCCCGAGATAAATAATTTTCCTTTTGGATTTATTTTTGCCGTGATGTGCTCAATGTTATCTATGATCACACTTCTGATTATGTTTGCGCAGATCACGTCAAAGGAATCATCTTCAATTTGCGAAATATTCTTATTTAACAATTTCACTTTATCCTTCACTGAATTTCTCCCGAAATATTCCATTGCATTGCTGATCGAATCATCATCAATATCAATTGCCACTGCGCTTTCAACTCCGAGTTTAATTCCTGCAATTGTCAGAATTCCTGTGCCGGTCCCGAAATCAAGTAACTTCTTCTCTTCACCGATTATGTAATCACTCATTAATTCCAGAACAAGCTGTGTAGTTTCATTATGTCCCGTTCCGAATGACATCTTCGGATCGATCTCGATCAGTATTTTATTTTCAATATTTTTTAATTCATTCTTTTTCCATGACGGATAAACAATGATCTTTTCCTTTATGTAAACCGGTTCAATTGATCTTTCCCAGTTCTCGTTCCAGTTCTGATTTTTAAGCTTTACTACTTCAATATCATTTTCGCTGATTATTTTTTCTTTTATCAGAAATTTTTTAAGAGCATTTACTTCCTTTGTGCTCTTCTCTTCAAAATAAACTTTCAGCGATCCGTTCTCTTCCAGAATATTTTCAATTCCCTTTACATACAAAGCATTATACAGTTCTTCGTAATTTTCCTTGTTAAATATGATCTGAACTTCTATAAAATTATTTTCCATATATTACTCCTTTTGCAGAGTCTAATGTGTTGCGCATCAGCATTGCAATTGTCATTGGTCCGACTCCGCCGGGAACGGGTGTGATCATTCCGCATTTGTCAAAACAATCTTCATAATCAACATCTCCCGTTATCTTATATCCGGTTTTGGATTGACTGTCTTCGACCCTGTTAATACCAACGTCAATTATTACACAACTTTCTTTTATAAAATCTTTCTTTACAAAATTTGCTTTTCCTATTGCGGCAATTAATATATCCGCTTTGGAAGTGACATCTTTCATGTTCTGTGTTTTGCTGTGACAAACTGTTACAGTCGAATTGAATTCTTTCTGTATCAATAAATTTGCAACCGGCTTCCCGACTATGTTACTTCTCCCAATTACAACTGCATTTTTGCCTGAAGTTTCAACTCCGCTTCTTCTTAGCAATTCAATTATCCCAAACGGTGTGCAGGGTATAAAACATTTTTCTCCGATAACAAGTCTTCCTGTATTCAGCGGATGAAATCCGTCTACATCTTTTCTGTAATCTATCGCAGCAATTACTTTTTGTTCGTTAATATGATCCGGCAAAGGAAGCTGAATTAAAATACCGTGTATCTTTTCATCCTTATTGAATTTTTCTATCAGTTCAAGCAGTTCATACTCTGAAATTTTTTCTGACAATGTTTCTGTCACTGAATAAAATCCAAGCTCTTCACAAGTTTTTCCTTTACTCTTTACATAAACTTTTGATGCGGGATTTTCCCCGACAAGTATAAATGCTAGCCCGGGAATGATACCTGTTTCTGATTTTAATTTTTCTGTTTCGGATTTGACTTCGGATTTGATTTGAGATGCGATCAGCTTTCCGTCTATTATTTTGTTTTCCAATTTAATAATAATTGAATATTTTTTTAATATTTTATTTTTCTATCATTCCCATAAATTCCTCAAACAAATACTTGCTGTCATTTGGTCCGGGTGAAGCTTCAGGATGATACTGAACCGACATCACGGGATATTTTTTATGACGAATGCCTTCATTTGTACTGTCATAAAGATTTGTATGTGTTATCTCAATTTTGTTTTTATCTATTGAATTTTCATCCACTGCAAAACCGTGGTTCTGCGAAGTGATCTCTATACTGTTCCTTTTATGATTTTTTACCGGATGATTTCCGCCGCGGTGACCGAATTTAAGTTTATATGTCTTCGCGCCGAGAGCAAGCGATATAATCTGATGCCCGAGGCAAATTCCGAATACCGGAATATTTGTTTCAATTAATTTTTTTGCGTTTTCGATTCCGTAAGTTACTGCTTCAGGATCTCCCGGACCGTTTGATAAAAATATTCCGTCAGGTTTGTAATCAATAATTTCTTTGTATCCGGTTTCTGCATTAAAAATTTTCAGCTCAACATCAAAATTCAGAAACTCACGGAGAATATTTTGTTTTATCCCAAAGTCATAAACAGCAATTTTATACTTCGCATTTTCTGATTTTAAAGTATAATTATTTTTAACTGATACAAATTTTACCAGATCCAGCCCGTTCATTTTTGGACAAGCGCAAACTTTTTCAATTAACTTTGAGTCGGATAATTTTTCAGAGGTAATCAATCCTCTCATAGCTCCTTCGCTCCGTATCATTTTAGTAAGAGCTCTTGTGTCAATTCCTGAAATTCCCGGCTTTTTATATTTCTTAAGATATTCATCCAGAGAATCTGTTCCCTTGAAATTACTCCATTCATCTTCGTAACTGCCGGTAACTAATCCCGCCGCCTGAACTTTTGCGGATTCAGTATCTTCGTCATTTGTTCCGTAATTTCCAATGAGAGGATTTGTCATTATAATTATCTGACCAAAATAAGAAGGGTCTGAAAGAATTTCCTGATAGCCTGTAAGCGAAGTATTAAAAACAACTTCACCTGCAGAAGATTCATTATAACCGAATATATTACCTTCGAATATTTCTCCGTTCTCTAAAACTAATTTACCTTTTCTCAATTATATTAAATTTATTTTAAATATTTATCCAGAAACTCCAGCTTGGCTTTGAATACTTTTATCTGATTTGAAACTTTACTGAATCCGTGACCTTCATCTTCCAGCAGAATGTATTCAACCGGCTTATTGCTCTGCCTGAGTTTTTCTACAATCTGCACTGACTCATTTTCCACGACTCTCGGATCATGCTTTCCCTGTACTACAAGCAAAGGACATTTTATTTTATCAGTATGCATTATCGGTGATCTTTCTGTTAACATTTCTTTGTCGGTAACGGAATTTCCAACGAGAGTATCTGTAGATTTTTTCCAGTGTTCAGGAACTGAATTGACAAAGCTCATCAGATTTGAAGGTCCGAAAATATCGACAGCGCACTTCCATAAATCAGGCGCTTGAGTAATACAGGTCAGACACATAAATCCTCCGAAACTTCCGCCGACTATAGCGATCTTTTTACTGTCAACATATCCCGATGTTTTTAAATACTCGGCGCTGCCGAGTACATCTTTAAATTCAGCGCCGCCCCAGTCTCTGTATATTTTTGACTGAAATGTTTTTCCGTACCCGGAGCTTCCCCTGAAGTTTGGCGCAATGACTATGTATCCTGCATTCACCATCACCTGTATGTATTTACTGAAATTATGAATTTCCTGATGTTCCGGTCCGCCATGAGGCCAGACAATTGCAGGATTACTGCCGTCTTTTTTTAGACCGGCAGGAATGTACATCAATGCGTGAATCTTCAGTCCGTCAAAACTTTTGTAAAAAACATCTCTCGGCTTTGTCAATCCTTTTTTTGAAACTCCGCCGGCAAGAGCATTTGTGATCTGCTTTTTTTTCTGACTTTTAAGTTCGTAAACAAATATATCATTCGGATTAAGCGGTCCGTCACAGATAAAAACTAACTTTTTATTATCCCTTGTAAATTTAATTGATAAATAATTTGCTTTGGGAAGTTTAAGTTTCTGAACCTTTCCTGTTTTCAGATTTTTCAGTCTCGGAACATTGCTGCCGTTCTCATTTATGGTCCATAAAAGATATTTGAAATCCTTTGTAAATAAATAATCCGATATATCCCATTTTTCTTTTATCACCCATTCGGATTTTTTCTTCTTTATATCATAAAATTTCAAGCCTTTAAATTCTCTTCCTTCATCTGAGACATAATAAAATCCGGTATTTTTTTTATTAAATTCTGTACCTGCATTAAAAACTTTATCTTCAATATTATGCTCGGTTACATTTTCCCAGGTTTTATTCTTTGTATCATAGAGCAGTATATCAATATTGATATTTCCGTAAAACTTTAAAAAAGTAATATACCTTTCATCACTGCTCCAGTTTTCACCCTGAATAGTATGCGGCTCATCATTTTCTTTAATGAGAATATTCTTATTTGATTTCATATCTTTAATGTAAACATCAAAGTTATATTTCAGTCTCTTGTTTGTAGAAAAAAGAAACTTATCTCCTTTTTTATTAAATCTGTGAAAATAACACTGAGAATCTTCAAATCCTTCTGTCAGATGAGTTACTTCACTGCCGTCGACAGGCATTTTGTATATCTGTAGATTTTCATCTCCGGAATTGTCACTTAAAAATAAAAGCTCTTTTGATTTCGGAAAGGGAAAGACACCTTTTACAGATTCATTCCAGGTTGAGATCTGATCAGCTCTTCCGCCTTCTATAGGTACAGACCATATCTGCGGAGTTCCGGTAGTGTTTGTAATGTATATTATATTTTTATTATCTGATGATAAAGTTAGTCCTGAAATTGTCCTTATAGAAAAGAATTTTTCGACCGGATATCTCTGAAGTTTAGTTTTCAATTGAATTTGATTTGAAATTATAAAGTGGGATTTATTTTTATGTTAAGATAAGTTTTTCTGAAAACAATTTTTAGTCTAAATGATTGATTTGTTTTTGGCTTTTATAATAGAAGGCAGGTAATTATTTCATTTCAATAAAATTCATAAATAGATAATTTTGAAAAAACTTTTATCATTATGGATAACAAATTTTTGAATAAGTTATCTTCACTCCTTCTGAATCTCAGCATTCTTACATTCATCATCCCATTTAATTTCTCAGATCATGGAAGTGGAGGTGGACACAGCAGTTTATAATTTATGCAATAAAAAATTAATTCAATTATTTTGAAGCCGCCGTTGATGTTTAAGCGAGCGTCACCAACTGCAGAAGTAAAATCCATATTTCATTACAAAGATACCCTATCAAAACTTTGTTTGTCAGTTGCTGACGCGAGTTTTGGAAAAGCATAGAACTCGCTATACACCAGTAACGGCTTCTAAAAATATTAAATCATCTCCCTACAAAATCTCCTCTATTTACAACTTCATTTAACTTTCACAATCATCTGAGTATATTGCAGTCACAAATTATAATTTCATATTGCGACCTCTTTTTAAAAACATTTTCGGGATAATATTTTTACTTATAATCGTTCTCGCTGCCCTGGGAATTCTGTTCAATAATCTCACGAAAAAATCTTTTTACGATGAATCAGGAGTCGTAAAGGTAAAAGGCATTTCAAATAAAGTAAACATTTACAAAAGCGAACTCGGCGTTTCCCATATCTTCGCCGAAAATGAAAGCGATATGTATTTTTCGCTCGGTTATATTCATGCTCAGGATCGTCTGTGGCAAATGGATATTACCAGAAGAGTCGCACAGGGAAAATTGTCAGAAATTCTAGGTAAAGATGTACTTGATTATGATATTTTATTCAGAACGATCGGTATAAATAAAAATTCGGAAGAGCTTTATAAAAAACTTTCGCTTAAATCAAAATCACTGCTTTCGGATTACTGCAAAGGAGTAAATTATTTCATTCAGGAAAATTCAAAACAGCTTCCGCTGGAGTTTGACATTCTCAATTATAAACCTGAAGAATGGAAACCCGAACATTCACTTATGATCCTCAGATTAATGGGATGGGAATTGAATCTTTCATGGTATACTGATCTTGTATTCGGAGAGATCGTAAAAAAATTCGGTATTGAAAAAGCCCGGGACTTCTTTCCTGATTATCCGGAAGATGCTCCTTTTATTGTAAGAAGCGATGCTGAAAAAAACAGTGCCGGTAATTCCCAAAAAGATATTAAAGGAGAAATTAAAAAAGATGTTAATGGAGAAATTAAAAAGGAAATTAAAAATAAAACTACCGGTTATAATTCTTCAACAGAAAAGAATTACATTGCAGCTTCCGGTCTTGGTAAAAATTATCTTGAACTTGTAAAAAGCTTCAAAACATTTTACGGAACGGAAGGTACTCACATCGGTAGCAACTCGTGGGTTGTAAGCGGCAGCAGAACTGAAAGCGGCAAACCTTTGCTGGCTAACGATCCGCACCTTGCATTGCAGGTTCCTTCAAAATGGTATGAAGTGAGCATGTATGACAATCTGAAAAAATACAGCGTATGCGGATTTTCCATTCCGGGCATTCCGGGAATTGCAATCGGACATAATAATGCGATCTCATGGGGTCTGACAAATCTTATGAATGATGATTCTGATTTTATGATTTTAAAAAGAGATTCCGCCGACAGAAAAAAATATGTATATAAAAATGTTGTGTTTGCTTTGGACAGTTCTTTCGAAAGTATTAAAATAAAAGATGACCCTGATAATTATGAATTCACTTTGTATTCGACTATTCACGGACCTGTTATTTCAAATCTCGAAAAGACCGGATTTCTAAATAATCAGAAGATCAAAAATGAAAATGATGAACTGCTGACTTTTAAATGGACAGGATATGAGTTCAGCGATGAGATCGAAGCATTCTATAATGTAAATAATGCGAAAAGTTTTGATGAATTTCAGAACGGTTTAAAATCATACGGAACACCGGCGATGAATGCAGTTTATGCAGACACAGCCGGAAACATCGGATATCACTCGATCGGACTTGTGCCTGTAAGAAAAAATTATTCTGATGAAGCGCTTACTGTTTACCCGGCTTCATATACCGGTGAGATCGAGTGGTCGGGATTTATACCTTATGAAGAATTGCCATCTGAACAAAATCCGAAAGAAGGTTACATTGTAACTGCAAACAACAATCCGAAAAAAAATTATAAATATTATATTTCAAATCTTTACGAACCGCCATACCGTGCTGAAAGAATTGAAGAAATGTTAACAGTAAATTCTATTATTACCGAAGATGAATTCAAAATTATTCAGCGTGATGTTTACAGCATACAGGCAAAGGATTTCTGTAAGTATTTATTCGAAGCGTTCGGTGATACATTGAATTTAACAAATGACATTAAAACTTATCTGGATCTGCTGAAGAACTGGGATTATGAATTTAAGACCAATAGTATTCCGGCATCACTCTTCGCTGAGTTTGAAGTTCAGCTTTATAAAAATCTGTACAAAGATGCTCTCGGTGAAGAAGATTTTGAAAATTACATTTACATTAAGAATATTCCCGTCAGAAATACTGCTAAACTTTTGAAGCAAAGTTCATCTGCTTTAATTGAGAATAATTTTTCGAAAGAACAGATACTGCGAAAAAGTTTTTATGATGCGGTATCGGCTATGATCGCAAGATACGGATCTGATCAGATCTACTGGCAGTGGGGCGATGTGCATAAAGTTTATATGAAGCATCCGCTTGGCATCGTTCCGGCTTTAAGCTCAATGCTGAATATCGGACCTTTTAAGATCGGCGGAAACGGGACAACGATCAATAATCTTGAATACAGTTTTTCTGCCGCATTAAAGACAGGTGAATTTGAAAGTTTTCTCGGACCTTCTATGAGAATGATAAGCGATCTTTCGAAGGTTCAGGAATATTTATCCATAATACCGACCGGTCAGTCCGGTCAGCCGCTTCATCCGAATTACAGCGATCAGGCGAGATTATGGCTGAATGGTGATTATAAAAAAGTTTCTACAAATTTCGAAGATCTGAAGAAAGAAAAGCTTAAACTTTTGGCTCTTGAACCTGCGGAGTAAATTGTTTGATTCTTAAGAAATCAATTTTGTAATTTTGTTTTCAACTTTCCCTAGCTGGCTTGCCTCGCGAGCGGGGGCTTGGGAATGAGTGGGTTTAAAACAAAGAGACGCAGGGACACAGAGAAAATGTAATTTAAAAATGAAACTCTCTGTGACTCTGAGACTCTGTGTTGGAAAATTTTCAGACGGGATTAAAATTTTCTATATGAAAAAATGTAATTAATCATTTGATCACAACAAAAGAAAAATACGAACAATACAAACCGAAGAAATTTCTGGGACAGAATTTTCTCGTCGATCATAACATTGCAAAAAAAATTGTTGTATCTCTGGAGATCAAACCGGATGATGTAATAGTTGAGATCGGACCGGGGCAAGGTGTTTTGACAAAATACATTTCGGAGATCACCAATAATTTTATAGCTGTTGAAATAGATAAATCAATTTACGAAAAGCTGGCAGCAGATTACGAAGGAAGAATAAAACTTATTCATAAAGATTTTCTGAAAGTAGATCTTGAAAATGACATTCCTGTCTGCAATGGAAGTTCAGATAAAAAAAAACTGAAGATCATCGGGAATATTCCTTACAATATTACAACGGAAATACTTTTCAAACTTTATGATTCTGTTGAAATAATTGATTCTGCCGTTCTGATGATGCAGAAGGAAGTTGCAAAGCGCCTGACAGCCCAGCCTCACACAAAGGATTACGGAATACTTGCAATTCAGACCCAGGTGCATTGCAATCCGAAAATTCTTTTCAATGTGCCGCCGACAGCATTTTTTCCGAAACCGAATGTTGATTCAAGCATAGTGAGATTTGATTTTCAAAAATCAAAGTATGAAATCAAAGATAAGGATCTTTTTAAAACACTGGTTAAGCAGAGTTTCAGTCAGAGAAGAAAGACAATGAAAAATTCACTTAAGAAATTTTTTGAGGAAAATAAGATTGATCCGGAAAAAATAGATTTTGATTTTACGAGAAGAGCTGAAACTATAAGCATTGATGAATATATAAGGCTCTTGAATTCTGTCATTGATTTAAAATAATATTCTGTTTTTAAATGATGATAATCCCCGATTTCTGTTCCGAAGATTTTAAGAACTATAATTTTAACACAAAGTAAAAAAATTATTTCCTCCGGACTTCAAAAAAACTTTTAAGAATCTCGCCGCATTTTTCATCCAATATTCCTCCGAGTACATTACAGTTGTGATTCAGAGATTTATTATTTGTGATGTTAAATACAGTGCCGCATGCGCCGCTTTTTATATCATAAGCTCCGAAGAAAAGATTTTCAATTTTCGAATGAACAATTGCTCCTGCGCACATTACACAAGGCTCGAGCGTTACATACATCGAGCATCCGACCAGTTGTTTTGACTGCAGATATTCTGCTGCAGATGTTATCGCGAGAATTTCAGCATGCGCAGTTGGATCTTTCAGAGATTCCACCTGATTGTGAGCTTTAGCAATTATTGTATTCTGAAAAACAATTATACACCCGACGGGTATTTCATTTTTTTCAAATGCTTTTTCAGCTTCTCTATAAGCATAATTCATATATGTTTCATGAAGAGAGATCATTTTGAAGGAGGTTTAATTAATTCTTTATTTATTTTTTTCATTATGTCGCTGAAATCAAAAAATCTGTAACCGAGTTTTTTTAGCTGATAAGCTTTCTGTTCAAATTCCTTAAATTCATTTATATCAAAATTCACAGAATAGATGAGATTCTTTTTATCTTTACCGGAATTTGATGTGATATTTTCAATCAACGAATTAACTTTTTGCGCACTTATTTTAAATGAAGTAAAAACAGTATCCTTATAAACTGTGACATTATTTTTAACAAATTCTTCTTTAACATTATCTGCAAATTCCGTAACATCAGAACTGAATCTGAGAATAACTCCGGCTGCATCAGGATAATTCATTGCTGCTGTTTTTACTTTTGATTTCCATGTACTTTCTTTCATGTCAGATTTAAAATCCGCTATGACTTCATTTTCATCACCGACAATAAATTCTATAAGGTAATCTTTTTTTGCCTCAAGAATAACAGATTGGTAATCCGCTTTATCATTTCTTAAGGGAAGAAATAAAGAATATGATTCTGCAAATGATAATATTTCCTGAATATCAGTCAAAGAATGATACTCAATACTGTCAAGAACTATGCAAACATCTGCCGCATTTCTTTTTAAAGTATCCGTATAGATTAGTTTAATATTTCCGACATTACGCTTTACAGTATCCTCCATTGAAAAAATTTCAATGAGCAGATTCTTTGTTTTCGGGTCTTCAACTGCTTTATCTTTTAAAGTTTTGCTTCTGAAATAATTTGTCAGTTCATAATTCAGTTCTATCGTTTGCAGATCCGCCGGAATTCCCACAACTTTTGATATTCTGAACTCGTCGCTTTTATTTTTAGAAATGTTTTCTTTTATCCAGTCTTTGTTTATTCCGAATGTAAATAAAACCGAATCAATATCTTTGGATAATTCTTCTTTGGAAACAGGTTTGCTTTTGACAATTTCATTTACAGTTTCATTTTCATCCGAACTGAAAGTGACATAAAAATAAAATAAAATTATAAACAAAGCAGCAAGAGATGAAATAATAATTATTTTCAGTTTATTACCGCCCGTTTCAGTTTCAGGCGTCTGAGTATTCAATTTCCTTTGATACAAACTGAATTATCTCCTTTGCGTTTTTTATTTTTTCTGAATTTAAGACAGCTAATACATCATCAACATAGACCTCTCTTCTGATGCCGGTAAGAATACAATTCACTCCCGCTACAGATCGAAGTATGAGAAGTGTTTTTTGTGAAAGCGTCAGATCTTTGTATTCCGGATCGAGATTTTTGTCAATAAGACTGTGTATGAATTTACTTCGTTTATCTGCTTTCATTTTATAATAGTTACTTACAAAATTTAAGAGCCTGTAACATTCCCTGATGTATCTTGCGGAAAAATCTTTCAGATCGGGATCACTGACTTTCTCATCAAAGATAGTTATGATGCGGCTTATCTTTGGAGCAAGTAGCTGAGTAATAACATCATTGTAATGCTCTATACTTCCGAAATATTTCCAGTTCTCTTCTATCAGATTTCCGAAAGTCAAAAGTTTTTTAAGAGTTGCAATATCTTTTTCATCTATATTTTTATCCGGATCTTCATTGGGAATTTTTTCATTCAGAAGATCATCTTCCATAAGAGAAACCAGCTTCAATTGTTTGAAAAAATCCTTTTCCTGAAACGCTTCCCATTTGAAATCAGAAAGTCTTACAAGACCTTTTGAAGTAACAGCATTCAAAGGACGGTTTATGAAAACGGTCAGACCTTTTTCTTCTGCAAATTCAAGGACAGTCTTTGAATTAATCTCCTGATTTTTAATGGTGACAGCTCCGCATTCAAAGAGATTAAGCGGAAACTGAATGGTTTTAAAATTATGTTTGTCAGAAATTGATTTTGCGATTTCAAAAACTTTTTCAAGCGATGTAAAATCATATTCGCCGGAAGGAACTACAAAAGTATTGGAGGAAATTCCGTAAGATAAAATTCTACCTTCGGATACTTTTGATTCCAGAAATTCAAATGCCTTTTTAATTCTTTTATAATAGATCTCATTTGCTTCGCTTTTGTCAATTTTGTTTTCCTTCGCCCAGCCGAGATAATATTCCGGATTATGAAGCAGATAAATATCAATGTATTCCTGATCCAGTCTGAACAATTGCCTGTTGATCTGATCTTCCAGAAAATCAGGACTGATGCAGTGCCACAAACCTTCTGTAAATTCAGTCACATCTTCAAAAGGTTTACCTTCCGTTTTAAGTTTTGCGGCGAATTTATAATTCTGTCCCTGAATGTATCCTCCTTTTGTGATGAGAGTTAATTCATTTCTGTTAAGTTTATTTTCACTTATCAGATCTCTTAAAACATTTCCCACAAGTTCCTCACTTCCTCCGTCAGAATAATTCGAGGAAGTGTCAACGACATTTATACCTGAAGTAAGAGCTTTATATAATGCGTCATAATGTTCCTTTATACTTATGTCTATTCTGTAACACCCGAAACCGATTTCAGAAATACTCATTTAAAATTTTTTTTACAAATTACTGATATTAAATTCTTGTAAAAAGTCTATATAGGGATACCGAAAGTAAAGATTTTCATTGCTGTCAAAACGTTTTCAATAATTAAAGTTTAGTTTGAATTTTAAATATTTTTGAATAAAATGTTTTTTGTTTAAAAACAACCCCCTTTCCCTTTTTTGAGTCTGACTCAAAAACATATTTTCACCACATAGGATCATAGTCACATAGTCAATTTTGTTACAAAAAATCCATTTTTATGTTTCTATGATCCTATGTGGTTCAATCAAACAGAGTTTTGAGACAGACTATGTGCCGGTGGGGATTAAAGTAACGTTTTGTACGGATGTGAAAAATATTTTGTTTGAAATGAAATTCGATGTTTCGTTCAGTCATTTAATCATAGTATTAATTCAGTGAAATGCATAATTTGAGTTTAAAAAAACGCATGTTCATTACTTTTGAGGGGATTGATCACAGCGGGAAATCCACCCATATAAAACTTTTAAAACAATATTTCGAATCAAAGAAAAAAAAAGTTATTTCTGTCAGAGAACCGGGAGGAACCGAAATTTCGGAGAAGATCAGAGATATTATTCTTGATAAGAAAAATCTCAAAATGGAATATCTGACTGAATTTTTACTGTTTTCCGCTTCAAGACAACAGCTTACAAAAGAGATAATCATTCCGCATTTAGAAAAAAACTATATTGTGCTTTGTGACAGATATTTTGACTCATCCACCGCATATCAGGGATACGGCGGGAAAAGTGATTTTAAAAAAAAAAAAAAAGTAAAAAAAAATTCAACCCGCGGACTTATTTCGCAAAAAACCTTTCTCTTTAATATCAGTTTTGAAGAAAGCATGAAAAGAAAAAAAGCCATGAAAAAGGATGCTGACAGGATAGAACAGAAAAAAATTTCATACTATAATAAAGTAATAAACGGATATCTTGAGATTTCAAAAAACGATAAAGAAAGATTCGTTGTTATAAACGGCTCGGGTACAATTGATGAAGTTCAGAAAAAGATATTGAAGAACCTGTGAATAGTCTTTAGTGAATGGTGAATTTTCAATAGTGAATGGGTAAAGGAAAACAGGCAAAGAGCTTTCCGGAATTAAAAATAAATTAATATAAATTTTAAAAAATAAATATATGGAAACTTTGAAAAAGTATTTTAAAAAACTATATCCGGTGACATTAATTATCACTGCGATATTATTTCTCGGCGCAAATGTCTCGGGAGATGATGACATTTATGAAAAGATCAACCGTAACATGGATCTTTTCGGACAGGTTTATAAGGAAGTCGCGCTGAATTATGTGGATGAGATTGACGCTGATAAATTTATTACAGCGGGAATTGACGGGATGCTGGCAACTCTGGATCCTTACACAAATTACATAGACGAGAGAAGCAGGGATCAGATCGATCTTATAACAACAGGCAAATACGGCGGAGTCGGGATCACAGTCAGCATGAAGGACAGCGTTATCGTGATCACTGAAATAATGAAAGGATATGAAGCTGAAAAGAAAGGATTGAGAGTTGGTGATAAGATAATCGAGATTGACGGTGTAAATCTTCAGAATCAGAAATCAGATAATATGAGAAATCTTGTCAGAGGACCGGTAGGCACAGAGGTGAATTTAAAAATTGAAAGAGAAGGTGAGACAGTAATTTTTAATCTGACACGTCAGGAAATAATTCTGAAAAATGTTTCGTATTTCGGTTATCTCGAACCAAAAAGCAACGGCATCGGATTTATAAAACTAGACAGATTCACCAGTATCTCTGAAAGTGAAGTTGAAAATGCTCTAAAGTCGCTAAAATCAGAAGGTGAACTTAAAGGATTAATTCTTGATCTCCGGGATAACGGAGGCGGTTTACTTGATGCTGCGATCGGAATTCTGAACAAACTCGTGCCGAAGAACAGCCTGCTTTTAATAACAAAAGGAAAACGGGCAGATTCTGAAAGAAAATATTTTTCAAAGGAAGAGCCGATGATATCTAATGATGTTCCGATAGCTGTGCTTGTAAACAGCAGTACTGCTTCAGCTTCAGAAATCGTAGCCGGCGCAATTCAGGATCTAGACAGAGGAGTTATAGTCGGTACAAAATCTTTCGGAAAAGGACTTGTTCAGCAGGTCAAAGATCTTGATAAAAATGCTCAGATAAAAATTACCGGTTCAAGATATTATACACCTTCGGGAAGGTGGATACAGGAAAAAAATTATTTTAAGGAAAATAAATACGGAGTATTTCTGGATAAAGACAAGTATGATCAGTCTGAATTCAAAACACTGGACGGAAGAATTGTGAAAGCATACGGCGGAATAGAGCCGGATGTTGAGATTAAGATCGAACCGGAAAGCGAGATCTATGCGGGTTTGCTATCTAAAGATATGTTTTTCAAGTTTGCTAATTATTACGTGGGAAAAAATCCTTCCGTAAAATCCGTCAACTCTGCGGATGATATCTTCAGTCAGTTCAAAGAATTTATAAAGGAAAATAATTTTTCATATGATTCACAGATCGAAAAAAAGATCAAAGAAATAGAAGCTTTAGCTTCGAATAAAAGTTATAATCCGGAAATTCAAAGTTCACTTGATAAAATAGAAGATATTGTAGAATCAGACGAGACCGGTGAAATTGAGCTGGCAAAATCCGAGATCACGATCGCAGTAATCAATGAAATAAATAAAAGGATCATTACCGAAAAGGAAAATGTAGAAGCAATGTTTAAATTTGACATACAGTTACAAAAAGCTGTCAGCATTCTGGAAAATAAATCTGAGTATAACAAACTTCTGGGAAAATAAAGAAAATTATTCCGGAAAATAATTTTTAAAATCTTATAAAATTCATATTAAAGTGAAGACAGGTATATTAGGCAGCGGTCAGCTTGCAAGAATGATAATGGAAGCGGGATATAAATTCGGAATGGAATTTAAAATAATTTCCCCTGAAGATAACTCTCCCGCAGGTCAACTGACAAAAAATGAAATGATCGGTGACTGTAGCGATGAAGATTGTTTAATAAAATTTTCTGAAGATTGTGATATCATAACACTTGAAAATGAATTTACTGATCTGAATAAAATTAAATTTCTGGAAAATCTTGGCAAAGCTGTTTATCCTTCTTCAGAAACAATAAAATTTATTCAGGACAAACTTTTTCAAAAAGAATATCTGAAAAAATCCGGTATCCCGCTTGCAAATTTCACAAGAGTGGATTCAGTATCAGATATAATAAGTTTCGCCTCGGAAAATTCATATCCTGTAGTTTTAAAATCACGGACAATGGGTTATGACGGAAAAGGAAATTTTACAGTTACAAATAAGGAAGAAGCTAAAGAAGCTTTTGACAAATTATCCGGGAGAGGCGAACTGATGTGCGAGAGTTTTGTCAGATTTGAAAAGGAAATTGCAACACAGGTTGTAAGAAATAAAAAAGGTGAGATCAAAGTTTACCCTGTAGTTGAAACCATACAGAAGGATCATATATGCAACATGGTGATCGCATCGAAAAATATATGGGGAGAATTGCAGAAAGAAGCGGAATCAATTGCAGTGAAGATCGTAACAGATAAAAATTACATTGGAGTAATGGGAATTGAGATGTTTCTTATAAAGGATAAAATAATTGTAAACGAACTTGCGCCGCGGGTTCATAATTCCGGACATTATACAATCGAAGGCTGTTATACTTCCCAGTTTGAAAATCACATCCGCGCAATATATGATCTGCCTCTCGGAAACTGTGATATGAATTGTGAGAATGCTGTGATGATAAATGTTCTGGGGAAAAGAAACGGAAAGTCTGAACTGAAAAATGCCGGTAAAGTTTTAATGAATGAAAATGTATATCTTCATATTTACGGAAAGAAGAATACCGGCACAGGTAGGAAGATGGGACATATTACAGTTTTGAATAATGACCTGGGCAAAGCAATTGAAATTGCAAATAAGTGCAATGACGAAATAGAAATTTAAAATTATTTTAACAATTTAAAAACAATTATGACAGGATTAATAATATTTTTAATCATCGTAATAGTTATCCTTACTGTAATAAGAGGACAGCTAAAAGATAATCTGAAGTTAGAAAAAATTGTATCTATACTGCGGGTTGTTGCCGGAGTCGGAATTCTTTTTGCGGCATTACTGGCGTGTGTGGTACAGATCGGTCCGGGTGAGGTCGGGGTGCAGATACTTTTCGGTAAAATACAGGAAGGCGTACTGAGAAGCGGATTGAATTTTGTAAATCCCCTGATGGAAGTTGAAAAACTTGACGTAAAAACACAGGCATATACAATGAGCGGTCAGAATGATCAGGATGTTTCGGAAGTCAAAATTAAGAAAAGCGATCCGATCCAGACTCTTTCTTCGGACGGGCTTACGCTGCTTTTGGACGTAACAGTGTGGTACAGGATCAGTGCTGATGATGCTCCGAATTTACTCAGAACGATCGGATCGGATTATGAGGCTAAAATTGTTTTACCTGCCATCAGAACAGCTATCAGGGATGTTGCAGTAAATTTTGTCGCAACGGATATTTATTCATCCAAGAGAGATGATTATGTAAATGATGTAGCGAAGAAACTTGAGAATTCATTTGAAGGGCGTGGAATTATTCTGGAAAAAGTTTTACTGAGAAATGTCGAACTTCCGCAAAAAGTAAGAGAAGCAATTGACGAAAAAATTTCATCCGAACAAAGAGCGCAGCAGATGGTTTATGTCCTTCAAAAAGAAAGACAGGAAGCTGAAAGAAAAACCGTTGAAGCGCAGGGAGTTGCAGAAGCGCAGAAAATAATTAACAGTACTATCAGCAATTCATATCTTCAGTGGAAATATATTGAGACATTAAAAGAGCTTGTTAACTCTCCGAATAATTCATTTGTAATTGCACCTTATGATCAGAAGCTTGTGCCGATGCTGAACTTTAATCAGCTGGCTAAATAATTTATGGAAAATAAATTAACAGAAATATTTATCACTTATGATCCGATGGAAGCAAATCTTGTCAAAGCTAAACTTAGGGATGAGGAAATAGAATTTAATGTAACCGGTGATTACAATATAACAATGTCAATGGAGACATTTAACACTCAGCTTGGAAGAATTGCCATGAAGCGTCCGATAAAGTTTTTTGTGAAGGAAAGTGACATAGAGCTGGCGAAAGTTGCCATCAATACGGATAAGTCTTCACTGATGGATGATGATCTTGAGTATTGATAACCGACCGCAGACAATGCTGATTTTTAAGCTTCACTGATTTATCATATCTCATTGAATTATTTATGAAAATTAATTCGAATATATTTTTAGGGGTATTTATAATAATAGTGCTGGCTATTCTTTTAACCAATAAAATTTTTTTTAATGACGGCAGTAAAAAAGAAACTGGCAGTGATTCAGGTATAATTGCTGTTAAAAATTTTGAGAACGAAAAAACTGATCTAAATGTAAACCAATCTGAAAACCAATCTGAAAACCAATCTGTAAATCAATCTGTAAACGAACTTATGAAAGAAAACAAAATTCAAAAAGACAGTTCTGAAAATTCAAAGGGAAAAAATTATCTTCAGATACATTATGATGCGATACTTATTGACACTCATAATGATTTTATCTGGAAAGTATTTGATAAAGGCGCGGATCTTGGTGTGAGAAATTTCAATACACAGTCAGATCTGCCGAGATTCAGGGCGGGAGGTCTGGATGTACAGGTGTTTGCTGTCTGGATACCGATGAATCAGGTGAAAAGGTCATACAGCTTTACAGTTTCACAGATAGACAAATTGAAAAATTTTGGAACAGAATATTCATCAGAATTTGAATTTGCAACTAACTACGATGACATTATAAAGATCACTAACGATAAAAAGATATGCGGTTTGATCGGCATCGAGGGTGGAACAGCTATTGAAAAGAATTTAGACAATATAAATGCATTTTATGAAATGGGTGTTCGATATATCGGACTGACGTGGAATAATTCGAATAATATTTCCACATCTGCACGTGATGAAACCGAACGGGGAAAATCCGGAGGTCTTACGGAATTCGGTATTCAGGTAATTAAAAGAATGAATGAAGTCGGGATGCTTGTAGATGTTTCACATTTAAGTGAGCAGGGTTTCTGGGATGTAATTGAAAATTCCACTTCACCTGTAATTGCATCACATTCTAATTGTTATGCGGTCAATCCTCATTTCAGAAACCTTACTGATGAACAGATAAAAGCAATTGCGGAAAATGGCGGATATATAGGCATAAATTTTTACGATAAATTTCTGGACAAGGATGCTGACAGGAACAGAACTCAGAACGCTTACGAAAAATATTCTGACGAACTGAATGCATTGAATGAAAAATACGGAGATGATCTTATAAAATACAATGAAGAGAGAAATAAATTTCTGGAAGAGCATAATATCGCAGGCGGAACTTCTATTGAGAAAGTGCTGGATCATATTGATCATATAAAGAATTTAGCCGGAGTAGATTGCATCGGTATCGGATCGGATTTTGACGGTGGGATCACACCGCCGAACGAACTTTACGATGCAAGCTGTTATCCTGAGCTGACGAAGAGATTAGTTGAAAGAGGATATACTGCAGATGAAATTAAAAAAATTCTCGGAGGAAATTTTCTGAGAGTGTTTAAACAGGTTTGCGGTTAGATTGAATTAATAAAAATTATTATGATCACCTTTCAAAAATGTTTTATCTACTTACATTTATAATTTTAAAAGATTATTTTACCACTCAAAACAAACCAATCTTATTTGCCGACTGAAATCACATACAAGGGAATTCCCGCATCTTCCGGGATATCTATCGGAAAAGCATTTTTATATTCGCGTAATAAATTTGACATCGATCCCCACATTATTGACCAAAGCGAAATTGCAAAGGAAGTGGAAGAATTCCGGAGAGCGATAAATCTTTCAACAAAAGAGCTTGAAAAAATTAAAACTCTTTCTCAGGAAAAGATCGGAGCAAGCAACTCGAAAATGTTTGATGCACAGCTTGATATTCTGAATGATAAATTTTTCTTAAATAAGATCGAGTTAAGAATTCAGGAAGACAAAAGAACTCCAAGTTTTGTTTTTGACGATGAGATCTCAAAGATCGGTAAGATATTTCTTGATTCAAATGACGAATATCTGAAGGAAAGATTTACTGACATTACCGATGTGAAGAACAGAGTAATCAGGAATCTGAAGAAAGAGAAACTTGTCTCAAAGGTCGAGGAAAATTCCATTATCATAGCTTATGAACTTACTCCTGCCGATACAATATTATTCAGCAAAAGAAAGGTTCAGGGATATGCAACAGACAGAGGAGGAATTACTTCACACGCTGCAATTATTTCCAGAGCATTGCGGGTTCCTGCTGTAGTCGGAATGAAGGATATTTCAAAAAATATATCCACGGGTGATTTTATCATTATAGACGGATTAAGCGGTCTGATAATTTTAAATCCTACCGATATTACAGTTTCAGCATACAAAAAAAAGCTTGCAGATCTTAAAGAATACGAGAACAAGTTAAACAAAATAATAGACCTTCCGAGCGAAACCGCCGATAAAAAACGAATTGAGCTTTCTGCTAACATAGAATTTGACGAAGAAATAGATTTTGTGGTGAATACAGGTCATTGCGGGATCGGACTATACAGAACAGAGCATTTATTTTTAGAAGCCGGTGATTTTCCTTCCGAAGAAAGGCAGATCGAGGAATATACTCACATTGCAAATGTTACATATCCGAATACTGTAACTATCCGAACTTATGATATCGGGGGAGATAAACTTCTTCCGAGTTCGAAAAAGGAAGATAATCCGTTCTTAGGATGGCGCGGGATCAGGATCTGTCTCGACCGTGTGGATATTTTCAAAGAGCAGCTGAGCGCGCTACTGATCTCATCAAAGCATAAGAATGTTCAGATAATGATTCCCATGATCTCCTCAGTAAATGAAGTTATTAAAACAAAGGAAATACTGAGTGAAGTAAAAGCTGATCTTGACAAAAGAGGAATAAGTTATGACAATAAAATAAAGATGGGGATCATGATCGAAGTTCCGTCAGCGTATTTTATAGCCGATGAACTTGCAAAAGAAGTTGATTTTTTCAGTATCGGAACAAATGATCTTATTCAATACATACTGGCTGTTGACAGAGGAAATGAATACATCTCAAATCTTTTTCTTGCATTTCACCCGGCAATATTAAGAGCCATTAAAAAAATATCTGACGCAGCTCACAGAAATAAAATTAAGATCAGTGTTTGCGGAGAAATGGCATCAGATCCTCTTGCAACAGCGATATTAGTCGGTTTGGGAATAGACGAACTCAGTGTAAACCCGAATGTTTTTCCGGAAATAAAGCAGATTATCAGAAAACTGAATTATGAAGATGTAAAAAAGCTTTGTGAAGAAATTGTGCTTTTATCAACTGAGAATGAAATTAGAGAACGGGTTGAAGATTATTATAATGAATTTGTAAAGATCGGGATGTAGAAAAGGATGATTTTAAAGTAATTTCAATGAAGTTTATAATTTTTAATTGATTTTCTGCCTGAAATGTAGTTTTTTTCTGATTTTAAGATTCAGAAATTTCTATAATTTTAATATCCTACCAAATCATTACAAAAACTAAATCACTAATTTCACGGATTATTTAGAGTTACTTAAATTGCATTTTTTAGCACATCTTAATATAAATTATTTTTAAATGAATTTTAATCTTAGACAGGAAATTGCGTTTTAGAATTAGGGTTTTTAAAACAATTTGAAAGTGAATCAAAAGAAAGTAGTTTCAAAAATTTAATATTTATATGAAAATAGGGGAATATTATTTGAGCAAAAGCTTTATTTCTGAAAAGATATTGAATAATTTGGAAATTAATTATTTTTTGAAGTTAGAGAAAAACTTTTCGTGCCACATTTTTTAAATGTGGCACACCTTAAAATGTGGCACACCTTAAAATGTGGCACACCTTAAAATGTGGCACACCTTAAAAT
>DAIPYE010000006.1:0-40733 GCA_036782915.1 Bacteroidota bacterium
CAGACTTATCTCACTTGCATATTTTATTTCAATTAATAACGGATCCCCGGAAATGATCTGCGAAAGATTCTCTCCGTTTGAATCTTTTAAAATAACATCGGTAAATCTGAAATGCTCACCGCCTGTTCTGTCTGTTCTGTCTTTAAGATCAGTTTCATTCACAGATGAATTTACCGATAAATATTTACTGACAACTTCATCTGTTTTTCCCTGATATGTAATCTTTCCGTGCTCAAGTATCATACCTCTGCTGCATAGATTTTTTACGGCAAACATATTATGGCTTACAAACAAAACTGTTCTTCCTTCTTTCATGGAAACTTCCTGCATTTTACCGATGCACTTTTTCTGAAATTCCGCATCTCCTACTGCAAGAACTTCATCTACGATCAGTATCTCCGGTTCAAGATGCGCTGCAACACCAAATGCCAGCCGCACATACATCCCGGAAGAATAACGCTTTACCGGCGTATCAATATATCTTCCTATGCCTGAAAATTCAACTATCTCTTCAAATTTACTTTTAATTTCTTTTCTTGTCATTCCCAGAATTGATCCGTTCAGATAAATATTCTCCCTACCTGTTAGTTCCTGATGAAAACCAGTACCAACTTCAAGCAAACTTGCTACCTTTCCTTTTATTTTAACTGAACCCGTAGTCGGAGTTGTAACCCTTGATAATATTTTTAAAAGTGTTGATTTCCCTGCTCCGTTCTTTCCTACAATTCCCAGTATTTCTCCTTTCGCTACTTCAAAACTGATGTCCTTCAATGCCCAGACATACTGACCATTACTTTTTATTGATCTGTCATTCAATTCCCCTGAATTAAAATCCGGATTTTCTTTTCTTAATACTTTTGACCATAACTTTGAAAGATCCTCAGTCAGTGTTTTTGATGAAATGATCCCCAGTCTGTAAAGTTTTGAAAGATCTTTTACCTGTATTACTGAATCGTTCAATTAATATTATTTTATTGTAGGGGAAATTTAAAAATATATTTTGAATAAAAATTATTTGATCTGTTATACATGCTCAGACTTCTTTTTGATCAATCCCTTTTCTTCAAGCAAATTTGACGTACTTACAATCAGCTTAAACGGTATCTTACTTCTTTCGGATATTTGAATTAAATCATTTGTACCGTCTGATAAATTCAAAACCCACATGATCGCTGTCACAAACTCTGCAGTATCTTTCTGTGAACCTAATGTCGGATAAAGGTCTCTTTTCCCAAGCTGAGGTTCGCATTCCGGAAAAAGATTTACATATGTATAATTATTTTCAAGGATATGAATTATTTCGAGATACCTTTTTACGGATAATTCCAAGTTTTCAAAAGATAAGAAATCCTTGTTGTCCGCTGATGTGTGATATTCTTTATACTTTCCATACCTTGTTCTCATTAGTGAGCCAACCGGAAAGTTGAATCCCGGAGAGCAATATTGTCTTTCGTCACTTCCTGTCGGGAAAAAATCTTCTATTGTAAAATCTTTTTCTTTCTGATGAAGAAGCAGCATTGCTGCTTTGTCCGCAAGAGAATTTCCTCTTCTGCTCTTTTTATAAGTAAAATTTCCTTTGTCACCAATGCAGGTTATTACATACCCGGCTGTAAGTTTTTCCTTTAAATGTTTTCCGAAAACTGATAAGTAATAAATTACGCCGATCGTTTCAGGTACAAAAACAAATCTGTAAGTATATCTTCTTGATGTATTCTTTTTTAATTCTTTGTATATAAACGATGATACAAGCGGACCAGACAGCTCATTGTTCGCCATCGAAGGATGACAGATATATGTAGAGATCAATATCTCTTCATCTGTGCTTCCTTTTAAAACAGACTCACCTATTGTCATGCTTCCTTTATCATTCAATTCCGAATCAATCAAAATCTCATAATCATCTTCCTTCAGATTTTTTAACTGTTTATCACTTATACAAAAACCCCATCTCTTTTTATAATATGATGTCAGATATGGTATAGCTTCCGGCTGATCGGGCAAACTGTATAAATGTTCCTTCAGTTCAGACAGGTTCAAAACTCCTTTAAAATTTTCTGAATATCCAAGTAAATACAGATTATTTTTTCTAAAATCCAGAATTATATTTCCTTTGCTGTCCTTTATCCATGCTTCCTTTACATTCCATTCAGGAGGAACTGTCCAGTCAAAGCATTCAGTACCCGACGGAACTTCGGTGATCGTCAGATCAATTATTTCAGACAGTATTTTCAGAGTCTCTCTGTTTCCCTCACCTGTTAAACTCCTGTTAATTGGAAATAACCGGTCAAAATATTTTTCCATTAATTCTTTCAAATCGATTTCTCCGATATTATTATCTCATTCAAATTCATAATCTGATTCATATCCCAAGTAAATTTAAGATCTTATCTGCAGCAGCATTAGCTGCATTTCCGGGGTTGTAACTTAATTGTTCGGCAAACTTTTTTCTCTTTGAGGAAAACTCTTCCGGAAAATTTAAACTTCTTCTGACTTCAGCTTCAAGTTCTTTTAAATCATTAATTACAATTCCAACATGACGACCGCCATTTGCTTTGGGGTCATTTCTTACAAAGTCCGCAGTCGTATCACCGAAATCCGAATAGATCTTCTTTAATGTTTTCTCAAAAAATTCGGGACAGTCAATATATATTACCGGTTTGTCAAGCATAATAAATTCAAGCGCTACACTGCTCAGATCTGTAACCATAATATCGCTTGCTGCAAGTATCGGATCTATTCTGTTAAGAGGAATGTGTCTGAAATTTTTATTACGTTCAAACTTCTTTAACTTTTCAATCCAGTTTATTCCGCCTGTATAAAAAAGATAATTAGGTCCGTTTTCAGGACAGTAACTTATCGGATGAAGTTTTACGATCACATTAATGTTTTCTATTTTTAATAAATTCTCAATTACTTCTTCGCCTGATGTTCTCAATGAAAGTCCTTCATCCCAGGAAGGAGCATACAATACTGTTTTCAGATTGCTGTCTAACTTTAGTTCATCAAGAATTTCTTCTCTTTTATATTTTCCAGAAAGCAATTCATCGGATTTTGGATAACCTATATCAAATAGCCGGATATTTCTGCTTTCAAGTTCATATTTCTTTATTGTGTTTTCTGTCTGCTCCCTGTGCAAAGGACTTGTCAGAAAATGTATATCAAAATTCACAAAATCTTTTTTCTGATAAGATTCATATTTCACCGGCTGATTATGATTGATATGAATTTTCAGAGTATCTTCATTCCCGCGTCCGTAAATATGCGGAGATAAAAAAATATCGGCATTATCCAGCTCCATGCTCATTCCTGTATTGAATTGTCTGCTCAATGGAACATTGAACGGATCCAGCGCCGTGTTTCCGGGATAATGAGTTTCTATATAATAAGAAATTTTATCTGTTTTCTGTTTGAGCAAATTAACAATTGGGATCATGTATGGAATAAAAGACATTTCTTCAATATCCAGAATTATAATTTTTTTTCCTTTAATTTTATCAGCTAACATTTTCGCTTTTAAGAAAAAATATTTTACACTTCTGTTTTTACTTTTTTTCAATTACAAGATCTTTTTTAAAATTGAGTTCAGGTTTTCACGTGTCAATGATCTTGGATTGTTTTGCAGTCTCTCGGTATTTACATTTTCAAGTATTAGATTAATATTTTCGGGGGACACTATTCCGGTTTCTGATAATTTTGTTTTTAATCCAATTTCTCTCATAAGAAGATTTATTTTATCTCTCGCCTCACAAACTGAACTGCATCCAAGTAACTCTGATATCTCTTCAATGGTATTCTTTACAAAACTCACTCCTCTTTTATCATTAATGTCATTTTCCGTAACTTCATAATTATATTTCAAAAATTCTCCGAGTGTCAGACTAACTGCCTGTCCGTGAGGTACTCCGAAATATGATGTTAATGAATATGAAATTGCATGGGGAGCAGTGGTCTTTGTTATATTAATTGCTTTGCCGGATAAATTTGCAGCTTTTGACATGTTCATTCTGTTTTCTTCAGAAGGGCTTTTCACTGCTGATACAATATTTCCAAAAATTAATTTTATTGCTTCGGATGAAAATTGTTTTGACTCTTTATTTGAATTAATACACCAGTATGATTCTATTGCCTGCGAAAAAGCATCGATCCCTGAAACTGCTGTTACATAAGGAGGAACACTAAACGTTAATTCAGGGTCTGTTATGACAATGTCAGGTAAAATAAACTCATGTGCCAGTGAATATTTTTCTTTGTCTAAATAAACTACGGCAAAATGTGTTGCCTCGCTTCCCGCTCCGGATGTTGTAGGAATTGCAATAAATAATTTTCCCTGTTTTGAAATTACTGATTTTCCTGTGATGTAATTTTCAGGACTTTCACTTTGCGCTGAAAGAATGTTTATTAATTTCCCTGTGTCAATTACGCTCCCACCGCCTGCAGCTACTATTGTATCGCATCCTGAATTTCTAAAAAGCTCTATTCCCTTTTCTACATCTTCTGCTTTTGGATTTTCACTGAAATCACTGTATCTGAAAATTTGAAAGTCCGAAGTTAAATCTTCAGTCACTTTTTTTAATCCCGATTCTTCAAAAGATTTTTTCCCTGTTACTAAAAATATTTTCCTTGCAGAATTTCGGAGAAGAATATCTTTTAACTTTCCGATGCTTCCTGTTTCGAAATATTCTTCCTGTATTTTCAAGAAAGGGTATTCATAAAATTTATTTTATTCTCAACAGGCGAAATATCCGGTCTGCCCAGATCTTTTCTTGCTCCTTTTTTAACTCTGATCTCAAGGAATGAAGGTCCTTCGCAAATTTTTAATTTATTCAGACTTTCAATGATCTCTTCTTTTGTTGAAGCAGTTAAGGAGAGAGAATATCCGCATGATCTTGCAATTAATGGCAGATCGACTTCAAATCCCGCAGTCGGCTGTCCTCCTACAGAATCATGTGATCCGTTATTAATTACTATGTGTTTAAAGTTTTTTCCGCCTTCTGTTCCAACGATAGCCAGCGATCCCATTTGCATTACAACAGCGCCGTCTCCGTCGAGCACATAAATTTCCCTGTCCTTTTTCTGAAGTGATATTCCAAGCGCGATCTGTGAGCAATGTCCCATAGAACCAACAGTTAAAAAATCATTCTGATGGCTTTGATTATTTCCCTTTCTGTATTCAAAAACTTCCCGTGAAGTTTTTCCGGTTGTAGAAACTATAATTTCATTTTTATCAAGATTACTTAAAATAATTTTTACAGCATCTTCTCTGTTTAAATAATATTCTGACTTAATATCTTTTTGTAATTTATAATCTTCAAAAGTACCTTCTGATATTATCAATGCGCAGGGTTTATTTCCGGTAATTAACTCCCGGCAAATTTCTTTTACAATTTCAGCAGTATTATTAGTTTCTTTATTAATTTTCCTGTATGGAATTTCCATCGCATCAAGCATATTCAGCATCACTCTTCCCTGCTTTTTATGCTGCGGCTCATCCTTTATTCCCGGTTCACCTCTCCAGCCTATAAGAAGTAATACCGGAATACTGTAAACTTCTTTATCAGTCAAAGAAAGCAATGGATTGACTGCATTTCCGATCCCGGAATTCTGCATATATACAAGCGCTGTTCTTCCTGTCGCAAGAAAATATCCCGCTGCAAGCGCTACCGCTCCGCCTTCATTCGAATTTATTATATGATCTTCATCAGAGACATTATCTGTCACATAAGCGCAAAAGTCTTTAAGTAAAGAATCCGGCACTCCCGTAAAAAAATTTATTCCGTTCTCTTTTAATATTTCAAAAAAATCTTTTGGGCTTATCATTACATACCTCCGGGGATCAATCTTAATATTTCATTTATCTCCATCATTTTACTGTCTGCTTCCAGAGATCTTTCATTTTCGAGTATCATCTTAGCCGTTTCCATCATTGCAGGATAAGCGCTTCGTAAAAGCTGATTGGCATAGATCACGGCATTTACTCCTGCTTCTGCTAATTCTTTTTCATCAATAATATTGTATGTGCAAGGCACCACAAAAAGCGGCACTCTCTTTTCAAATTCAGAATATCTCCCGCAGAATTCCAGAATTTCTTTCGGATCTTTTTCCTTGCTGTGAATTAATATTCCGTCTGCGCCTGCATTTATATATGCTTGAGCTCTTGTCAGTGCATCTTCTAATCCCTTTCCCAGTATCAGACTTTCAATTCTAGCAACTATCATAAAATCATCTGTTATCTGAGCTTTTTTTCCTGCCGAAAGTTTGTAACAGAAATTTTCTATTGTATCCTGTGTCTGATCGACGTCTGTACCGAATAAAGAATTTTTTTTCAAACCTACTTTATCTTCTATAACTACTGCTGAAACACCGTGTCTCTCAAGTGTCTTTACCGTAAACACAAAATGTTCCGGTCTCCCTCCTGTATCACCGTCATATACAATTGGCTTAGTCGTAACTTCAGCTATATCATTTAATGTCTGCATTCTGGCAGTAACATCTACTGCTTCAATGTCAGGCTTTCCTTTTGCAGTAGAATCGGTAAGACTGCTAAGCCACATCCCGTCAAATTCTTTTGGAGTATTCCCGCTGGTTAGCTGAAGATTCTCAACTATTAATCCGGTGAGTCCGTTATGCGCTTCGATCAGTCTAACTATCGGCTTTACTTCAAGAAGTCTCTTTAATCTTTTCATTCTGATCTCCGGTGTCGTTCCGATTTCTTTTAACCCTTTGTTAAGCATTGTTGAAGAGATTCCTTTTGTATATTCTATTTCAATTAATTCTCCTCCCCATTTCTTTAATGCTTCTATAACTTTTTCTCTTGTCTGCTTTTGAACTCCGGTTTTCCAGTCATCACCATGAACTACAAAATCCGGCTTTATCATTTCGAGATTCGGAACATAATCCAGAGTATCCTGAGAAATTACTTTATCTACTCCTTTTATATTTTCAATTATTATCTTTCTTTGTTCATATGTCAGATACGGAAGTCTTTTATATCCTGCGATTGCTTTGTCAGTCAGCAAGCCCACCGTTACTTCACCCAGTTTTTTCGCTTCATTTATTATATTCAAATGTCCCGGATGGATCAGATCTGCGCTCATTCCTACATATACTTTTTTATTCAAATTACTGATCCCTTCGCATTTTTTTTTATTAACCAGTCATTTCTGGTAATTGAATTTCTGAATTTTTTATCTGTAAAAATTTTCCATGTATATTTTATCTGAGCTGAATAATAAGAAGTTCTGAAAATTGAATAATACCTTCCTTTCAAATTTCCGGATAAAAAAGATCTTAATGTCTTTAATTTCCATTTGACAAACATTTTAAAAGAATACATTGCATTTTTTATTAGTGCACCGGTTCCTTCTCTATTGATAGCATAAATATTATAAGGAATGATAATTCCGTTATTCATGAATCTTCTTTTAATGTCTTCAACAGTTGCATTTTTTTTTACTACCTGATAATGATACATTAGCGCTTTCGGAGCCCACCCAATAAGCTTATTATTATTTCTCAATCTGTTCCAAAGTCCGGATTCGCCGTCTCCCAGCAGCCATTCGCCCACCATCTCCGGATTAAATCCGCCTACGTCAATTAACACATCTTTTTTTATACTTAAATTACCTGCATTCATATATAATCCGACTTCATATTTTATTTCATTACCGTAATCAAGTTTACCAAGCTGACTCTCATAATCATAGATCCATTCCGGAGGTTTCTCATCCCATTTTATTTCTATCTTACCCGCAACCCCGGCTGCATTTTCATTTTTCTCAAAAACATTTGCGATCTCTTTTAACCAGTCAGGAATAAGTATTCCGTCATCATCCGTAAAGGAAAGTATTTCATTTTCAGAAGCAAGTATCCCGATTTGTCTGGCATATACCTGACCAGGTCTCGGCACAAAATAATATTTTATTTTTATGTCAGGATAATCTTCAATATATTTCTCAATAACTTCTTCCGTATTATCACTGGAATTATTATTCACTATAATTATTTCAAAATCTTCCTTCGGATAATTCTGTTTTACAAGTGAATCCATACACATCCAGATAGTTTGTGCCCTGTTATATGTCGATACAATTACTGAAAATTTCATAGCCTGTTATAGAAATTCATTGATCTGCTCTTTTTCATCTGTATGATTTAACTCTGCCAGATTTTCACTTAAAATAAAATCACCACCGTCAATAATCCTGTCACAGATGAAATCCATAAATTTATTTTTACCCGGAAAAAGAAAATTAAGTTTTTCAAAATCTATATAAAGATCATCCTTAATGGTCGGAAGTAACGGAATCTGTTTTAAAATAAAATAAATATATCCGTATTTTAAAGAAAGTTTCAGCATCTCTTCACTGTTTCTCTTTATATTCTTTACATCGCGAAGCAGTTGATCATAATGCTCCCTGCTTTTTGCATCATAGGTAAATCCTTTACCTGAATAATGTGCTTCTCCTGCAAGTATAACAGGCTTACCGAGCATTGAAAGCTCCAGCCCGCCTGTACCCATTACTGTTACAGCTCCGTCCAGCAGCCCGTAAAAATCACGCGGACTTATATCGTCATCCATTTTTACAACTTTAATATGGGAAGGAAGATCCGGGAAATTTTTTTCAATGAATTTCTGACATCCGGTAAGCGGGTTATCATTTATTTCAGATGGATGAATTTTTATCAGCCATTGTACTTCATCTGTATCCCGAATCACTTTTATTGTTTCATATAACCATTCATCAAAATTTTTATGAAGCATCGGAAAATAATCTGAGACAGCATCCCAGTTAATATGTGTCATGACTCCCCATACAGGTTTTTTCGGGTCAATATCATACTTTCTGCAAAAGAATTCTTTATCTCCAGTGTATTCTTTTAACAAACCTTTCATATCCTGCGAAACATTATTCAAATATCTTCTGTCAGTAAAATTCATTAGTCTGTTTATTTGTTTTTCCTTCAGCTCTTTTATTTTATAATGCTCCCATGATGAATCATCAATATTCAAAAAAGTTTTTTTGAAACTGGTTATTGTTCCGAAATAAAAATGAGCATTAAGATAACAGCAGACATAAGATGTAGTAGGAATGTTTTTCTTTAGGATAACACTAAGAGCCGGACCCCAGTCAGCATATATTCCATGAGACATATATGCTTTTGCAGGCTTGTATTTTTTTATTGAATTTTCAGCAGCCTCTGCCACAACAAGTATCGCAAAAGCATATTCCTTTAATATCTCTTCATGACCTTCAAATGATCCGCCCTTAGTGTGTCTCATCATTGCGGATTCGAGATGATTTGAATGATTTATTTTTTTATGTGATAATTCTTTGTAATTTTCAAATGTAATCTTATCAGCCAGTTCTCTTAGTTCTTTTATCTTTTCATCAGATATATGTTCACTGATAAATGAATGATCCAGTCCTAATTTATCCAGCAGTTCTGAATTTTGTCTGATGCAACTTTTACAGTATTTTCCCCAGTCTTTGATTCCAACTTCAGGATGATCCACTCTTTTAGCGCAGGCTTTATAAACTCCGTCGCATAATACAAAATTCACTTTATGACCACGCAGTTTTAAAGAAGCTCCTATAACTGCTTCGAGATTTGTCTGTATCAGCATTCCTCCGGTAGACCAGAATAAAATTCTTTCCGGATCGGACACTGTTTTTAATCCTTTATCATAAAATTTCTTCGCTTTGAATTTTACATTTAATCTCTTAACGAGTTTATTCTTTAAAAGTATTTTCTTGGTCTTGTTTTTTAATTCCAAAATGCTTTCGGATTAAATTAAATTATACCTGAGGAAGTGGATTTGTTCCTTCCGGAATTAATCCGGAATTTCTTAAAAGATCTGTAAATCTGAATAACAACTTGTCATTATATTTCCTTGCGGCAAACTGTATCCCAAACGGTAATCCTTCCGGAGATACAAATGCTGGAGCGCAGACAACAGGCAAGTGTGTCAGTGTCCATATAAGCGAAGGATCGGGTCTTTCTGTTTCCTCTCTCAATGGAGCAACTCCGGCGGTGCTTAGCGATATGATCACGTCATAGTTATCAAAGAATCTGTCCATTAACTTCGTTACGATCTCCTGATCTCTCAATGCCTTATGATATTCTTCAACTGTTATTTTGTTTCCTCTTTTAAATATTTCATTCATTACCGGTGAAATAAGCTCAGGCTTCTGAAGCTCTTCGCTGAAATAATACGATAATGTTTTATCATAAATTGTCTCATGTATGTGATGAGAATTTTCCAGCCCGGCTGGCAGTTCAGCTTCTTCTGCTTCTATTTCTGTAATTTCATTCACTCTTTTTATAAAATCCGTAATACTGTCTTTTGCATAATCAAATGCATTATCCCATGTATGTGTCTTTACAAATGCAACTCTCCATGGCTTTCCGGGAGTTTTATTTTGTCTCTTCTCATCTGTAAGTGCATTATTGCTCAGTGGATAATTATCTCCGTGAACTCTGATTATTTCAAATAAAGTTTGCAGATCAGTATACTTTGATGTAAAAAAACCGATCGTATCCAGACTGTCTGTTGTCTTCAGCATCCCTGTTCTTGGTATTAATCCAAATGATGGTTTGCATCCGTACACACCGCAAAAACTTGCAGGACGTACAATCGATCCTGCCGTCTGGGTTCCGACCGCTGCCGGTACCATTCCCAAAGCTACCGCAACTGCAGACCCGCTTGAAGAGGTTCCCGGTGTTCTCGTAATATCATGAGGATTCAGACAATTGCCGATTGCATGAACTGCAAACTCTGCTGTATCTGTTTTACCCGGTATGACTGCTCCGGATTCCTTTAAATAGTATACAATTCTTGCATCATTGCCCGGCGTAAAATCTTTCCAAAGGGGACTTCCCATCTGTGTTGGGAAATCATTTGTGTTGAATATATCTTTTATCCCGACAGGAATTCCTTCAAGATTTCTAATCTCAAATCCGGCATTTATCCTTTCAGAAATTATTTCTGACTGTTCAAATAAAATTTCCTCGCTGTAACAAACCCACACTTTAAATCTTTCATTATACTCTTCGATCCTGTTTATACAAACTTCCGCGATTTCCTTCGGACTAATTTCTTTGCTTTTAAGTTTTTCCAGAATATCTGATATGCTGTGCTCTAAAAAAACGTTTAAATCAATTTCTTGTCTGATGTCATTCATTATTTTTAGCTTTGTTTTCTTCTTTTTCAATTAATTGTAATGGATATGGTAATATTCTTTCTTTGTTTGGTCTTGTTTTCTGTATTACAGGTAATTCTATGTTTTTAATTTCTTCCAGCCTCTTCTCTTTCATTGTCTTATAAAATTCCTCTTCTGACATACCCGTAGTTTTCAGATAATAATCCAAAGCTTCAGGTATCTCTCTGTCATACTTGTTCGCAAGTTCAAATCCTTCCTCTCTTGACAATAATCCGTTCCTCACATCCACACTTGCCTGATATGTCGATCTGCCATATCCTCTTTTCAGATAGTTTGTAAAATCATGCATTCCCGGCATAATACATTCAGCGCTTTTGTACCCTTTGTAAGTTCCTTCAATTTCAGTACCCTTCCATCCGTAATGATCCGTTATAAATTCCGTCTGCCTCTCATCATCCCAGAAAATGTAATCTCCGAGATGCATAAGCTGAATTCCGGCTTTTTCAAATTCCTGCAGTGTCGGAAGATTGAAAGGGTGAATATCCTTCTCGGAAATTGTATCACATACCATTGACTTGGGATTTCTTTTTATTGATACTTTTTCAAAATAATCCAGTGTAAACTTCATCATCGGATTTTTATATGAAGATCTGCCGGATGCTTCTGCAACTGACTCTCCGTAAATGACTAACGGTATGTTGAATTTTACCGCAACCTGAACAGGGAATGCGCTTCCTCCCGCATGGCAATGCCAGCAAGTGTCTCCTATCGCTTCAAGTGACTTTTTTGCCAGCCGGTTTATGACATCTCTGTTCGGTGTGAACATGATATGATCCACATTAAATTTTTCCAGAGAATTCATAAGATTGTACCAGCCGGTTTCGCTGAACCAGTTATGACTGTGCGTTACTGCCAACGGTTTTAGTCCGTAAACTTTCGTTAGCACATGCAGCTGGAATGTACTGTCCTTGCCACCGCTTATTCCAACTATGCAATCATAGTTACTTCCGGAATTTGCTTTTGCGTTATCGAAAATTTTTCTCAGCTCTTTTTCTTTTTCCACCCAGTTAATATGGATCTTCTGTTCAGACGACTGACATGCCTGGCAAATTCCCATCTCATCGAATTTTACTGACTCCTGTGTTGCGGGAATGCAGCATCTGATACAGTATTGAATTCCATCCATTAACGGCTTTCCTAAATTTGAATCTTCCATGATCTATTTTTTAATTTTATATTCTTCTTTTAAAATTGAAAATATTACTACATCTGTATATTTCCCTTCCTTGAACATTACCTTTCTCAGCAATCCTTCTTTCTTCATGCCGTTCTTTTCACAAATTTTTATTCCCCCGCTATTTGTTACAGGTGTACCTGTGGATATTCTGTTAAGATTAAGTGTCATAAATCCATACTCTATGAAGAGTTCAAGTATTTCTGTACTGATACCTTTATTCCAGTAATTTTTATTTCCGAGAATTATTGCCATCTCCGCTGACCTGTTTATGTAATTTATATTCTGAAAAGAAGCATTCCCGATGTGAAGGTCATTCTTTTTTAGCCTGACCGTAAAAGCAAGCTCGGTCTTACTGTCTGAAACTGACTCCACATACGAAAGCGTTTTTGCAAAATTATTCGGAAATGTTGCATGCGAATTTCCTCTGCATACTTCCTTGTCGTTTAACCAGTTAATATATTCCTCTGTTATATCATCCTTTGTAAGTGGTGACAGATATATTTTTTTACCTGTTAAAAACGGATTCTTCAAAATTTATCTTTTAAATTTTTTTAATTAATTCAAATTTAAATCAGACTTTATCAGCGTAATACAATTCTTTATTCCGCCTGTAAATGTTCCTGATACTTTCTTGCTATCCTTATTTGAGTTCAAAGATTTAATGATTTCAGTTTCCCTGCAATCTGTGATCTCAATTCCCGCTTGTTCCATCGCTTTTCGTAAAGAATTTCTCACTGGCGATGCATTGAGACTGATTGTTTTTTTATTCAATGCTCGCGCTTCAAACATTGCAATTGTATTGTAACCGACGACTATGTCTGAATCAGTTATCAATGTATTCAGATGTTCTGTTGATTCAGAGAATCTGATATTTATTTCTTCACATTTATATTCTCCTGAAATTACCTTAAGCTCTTTCAGATCAGTTTCAATCGGATGTGGCTTTATAGTCAGCGAAATACTTTTTCCTTCATTATCAGAAAGCTCTGTTAATGCTCTCAGCAGAATTTCAAGAGGATGTGTTTCAAAATTTTTGATGCCTATTATGTCAAGTGGCTGTGAAAGGAATAAAATATCAATTTTACTTTTATCATTCTCTTCTGAATCCGGAGAAAATTTATTTTTGTTTAACTTTAGATTTGATACTCTTTCATTGAATATTTTATCCAGATATGTATGCCCTGTTACAAATAAATTCTCCGCAGGAAATCCCTCAGATATCATTTCATTCTTTGTAAGTTCATCCATTACACAAACTTTATCCCTCATTTCACTTAATTTATATGAAGCAAATTTCCATCTCCGCTTATAATCTTTCCAGTAATCAAGTATAACTATGCTTTTAATATTTTTTCTGTATGCTGTGTTCCTCAGCTCCTGCTCTGCTCTTCCGGCGCCAGTGGAAGTTAATATCATGTCAGGATCAGTTTCATTTACAATCGTTTCAGATTCATCTTCAGTTAGATCTGATTTTAAATTTCTGAATGGCAGATCATTTACAAATTTCTCGCTTAACTTCCCGGAATAAATTATAAGTTCTGTTGTATCCATTTTCAATAATTCCCTCAGTATAGAACTCACTGCTAATCCGCCGCCCGGATCGTCAAATGCTGTCAGTATTTTTTTCAATTATTGCAGCACTGTATTTTTTTCCTCAAAAGTTTTAAGCTCACTTATATTTTCGTAAACTTTTACATAAGCATTCACTACATCTTCCAGATCTTTTTCTGAAAAAGTAGGACGCATATATTCATGTGTGAAAACTTCCTCAAAATACATTTTCTCCGTTACGGGACATAATCCTTTTTCATATGAAACTTCACCTTCATATCTAGGACAATTGAAAGAACATTTATGAAGTCTCTGCTGATAGATCGGCTGCAGATATAACGGCGGCGCAAACCCGACTCCCATTATAGGAGTAGATTCCCTTAATCTCATTATAGGCAGCTCTGCTTTTACTGCTTCTACAAAAATATCTCTGCCAATACCGACTATATCTTTTTTAAATTTAAATGTCTGCTGATAATATACATGACGGCATCCTTCTTTCACTACAGGAGGAATTATTCCGGGAAGTACACTGATCTTTTCAGTCAGATAATCCGCATTTGAAATTCTCTTTTCCACCAGTGCAGGCATTTTTTTCAATTGCTCAATTCCCACTGCAGCTTCCATCTCTGTCATTCTGTAATTAAATCCGAATGTGTTGTAAATATCCTTTGTCTTTTTCCCCTCTACTACCGCTTCTCCGTGATTTCTTATAAGCTGAACTTTTTCCGCAATGACAGGATCGTTTGTCGTTATCATTCCGCCTTCACCGGTATGAATATGCTTATGATAATTCAGACTGAAAACTCCGGCATCGCCTATTGTCCCTACATTTTTTCCTTTGTATGTTGACATCGGTGACTGTGCGCAGTCTTCTATCACTTTTAAATTATGCTTCTTTGCCAACGCCATTACTTCATCCATGTCAGTCGGATGTCCGCAGATATGAACTACAATAATTGCTCTCGTTCTAGAAGTTATTTTCTCTTCAATGCTTTTTGGATCAAGACAAAAAATATCTTCATCAATATCTGCAAAAACAGGAACGGCTCCGTAAATCAAAGGCGCAATAGCTCCGGCTGTCATTGTATAAGGAGAAACTATTACTTCATCGCCCGGACCAATGTCACATGCTCCCATACATGCATACAATCCTGAAGTATTTGAATTCACTGCATAGCTGTATTTTGTCCCGACTGATTCAGCCCAGTCTTTTTCGAACTGCTGCACATACGGTCCGCCGTTAAAATCCTTGTTCCATGAACCGACAAACTGCGATAAATTTCCTGACTCCAGAACTTTTATTACTGCCTGTTTTTCTTCCTCGCCGATGGAATTGCTGTGCGGGAATATTCCGCTTCGTACAGGCTTTCCGCCAAGTAATGCTAATTTTGACATAATGGTTTATCTTTTATTCTGTTAATTAATTCAAATATTTTTACAGAATTTTCAGCTCCTGATTTCATTTTTTCCCTGCCTTCAAGCACATTGTAAATGTTTTTAACTGCATTCGGCAATGCTTTTGAAAATTCTATTTTCTTGCAGCTTGTCATTTCGTAAATCTGATATCCTTTGTAAATTTTATTTTCAACTGTTTTGTAAATTTCAATTTCATTCTTATAATTTATCCTTACTCTTCCCTTTGTTCCCGCAATATCTATTTCCGCAAATGAAAGCTTTGATGGATTTAATCCGATGAACCTTACTTCCAATCCGCTTTTATATATCATGTCAAAACTTATTGTATCGTCTGTCTTACTTATACCTTTCTTTACAGAAACTTTTACAAGATTTTTTTCCGTCTCTCCGATGTATCTGTTAATCAGATCCAGATAATGTGACGCATTATGTATCAGTCCTCTTGAATAATAGAATGTCATCGATTCTATTTCGCCTAACTTTTTCCCTTTTATTATCTTTTCAAGCAGATCGAATTCGTCCAAAAATCTTCTTGTGTAATTTACCTGAAGGAGTATCCCGTTTTTCTTATAAAGTGAAATAATACTTCTGATCTCACTTAAATTCAGTCCAAGTGGCTTCTCGCAAAATACCAGTTTAGGTTTATACTTAACAATGTTTTCAAGTATCTCAATGTGCGATTCATCATTTGAAGCAATTGAAATTACATCGAACCTGTTTTCATCAAGCATTTTTTTATAATCACTGTAAACAGGAGTTTTGTATTCCTTTTGTATTAAATTCCTGATCTCTTTTTTTAATTCTGAGGCTGCAGTTAAATTAAATTTATCTGAATCACTGAACGCCTTAAAATGTGTTAATGCTCCCTGAATTTTTGTATTGTGATCAAATAAGAATCCAATATCTCCGCAACCTATTATTCCTGCATTATATTTAATCAAGATCTTTTACCTTCTTTTGAATTACATAAGAATTTATTTCAAGTACTTTTCTGTTTTTATCAGCGAAATTTAATATATCTTCAAGATTAAAATCCGGTTTTGTTTTTATCAGCTCATTGTAAATTAAGCTTATCAGTTCAAAATCTTCTGTTGTATCAAGTGTAAGACGCACATCATAATTTCTTTTCCATTTATCCGGTATATTCACATTATGAAGTTTATATATATCTTTTCCGGTTCTGAAAAAATAAAGCGAAACATGTTCCCTGTCTTCCGGATCATCAGTTAACTCTGAAATTTTTTTTAATTCCTTGTAAGAAAAAACTCTTACATCCATTCCGACAGGAATTTCTCTGACTGCATTATTTACATATCCGATGTTCGTTACATAATCATATTTAGGATAATTATTTAAATATTCACTTACAACATTGTCGACAACTTCAGCATCAATCAAAGGACAGTCTCCCGTAATTTCAACAATCACATCGGCGTTTACTGATTCCGCCGCGCCTGTAACTCTGCCGAGCACATCTTCTTCGCTGCCTCTGAAAATTTTTATATCCAGTCTTTTGCATAATATTTCAATTTCATCATCAGCTTCATTTATTGTCGTCGCAATAATAACTTCATCTACAAATTTTGACTTAGACAAACGCTCTGTAAGTATCTGCAATACAGGTTTTCCGTTAATTTCTTTTAAGACTTTTCCCGGTAATCTGCTGGAACTCATTCTCGCTTCTATTACTGCTGCTATTTTTCCTGTTGTGTTCAATACTGGTCTTTACTAATTTTTACTGATCTTTTTTAAGAAAAATTGCCTCTTTATTGAAATATCTTGCATAGCCCTGATTATAAAAAATTGACGGATCTGTAGTTATATCAAAAAGAAAAAATGATTCCGGCACTTTGTTTATACTTGCTATCTCAACTGTATCAGATTTACTTTCTCTGATATAATTATATCTGCTCTCTAACTGCATATCATATTCTTTTGCAGTTCCGTTAAAGATCTCCCTGTAAGCTGTGCTGATGTTGTTTTGCTTGAAGAGAAAAATGCAGACTAAAATTATTGATACAGTAAAAGAATATTTCGGTAAATTCTTAGGATTAAATTTATATTTATTTCTGAAGTATTGAAACAAAACTGCTGAAATATAAAACCACCCGCAAAGAAAAATAAAGTAAATAAAATTTAAAACTCTTCCGTAAGGAGTAATTCCGACACTCCAGTACATTACAAAAGTCAAAACAAACAATATCAAAATAATACTTAAAATTACCGGCAATGGTTTTGCCGCAAATGTTTTTGATACCGGATGTTCTTTAGATATGATTTTTATCATCAAAGGCAAAGACATAAAAGTTATTATCAGCAGAGGAGTTCCTGTGATCCATGAAAAAATATTTTCAAAAAGATAAACAGAAGAGTTATATACAGAATCAAAAAATCTATGCTTATATTCATATTGATTTGCCCTGGCGTTATTACCCGGAGCTGAGACTGCCAGATAAACAGCTAGTATTGCAAAAACCGCGATTATTATAAAATACGGATTTACCTTATCCTTTTCAAAATAGTCTTTTGCAAAAAGTAATAACAGAAGTAACGGAATTAATACCAGTCCAAGCTCAGTACTTCCGGCTGTTACAAAAACACATAATACTGCGATCAATGTGTAAAATAGTTTCGATGAAACGGAAACTGATTTTTTCAGTCTGATAAATGCTGCTATAAAAAACATTATAAAAATAATTGAAACATTATAACAGATTACTGCTCCGTACCAGTAAAATCCCTGTGATACTGAATCCATACCGTATAGATATAAAAACAATATCGATAATGTAAAAATTATTCTTTCTTTGCTGCTGAGATAATTCTTTAGTAATTCCGTGATCAGAATATATAATGAGAAGAAAAAGATGAGCATTAAGAACAGATTTACAGCTTTGTATGCTGCAATAGAATTAAAATATAATGGACTTACACTTATCAGAATGTAACTAAAATATCTTCCGCCCCAGAATTTATATAGCATTTTGTAAGCACTATTAAAACCTAACCTGTGTACTTCTTCTCCCCAGTAAAAATCTTCCGGAGTAGGCTGTGCGTATAAAAATAATATCAAAAACGGAATTATCATTAAAATTAAAAAGCCTATAAACAAGTTTTCTGATTTGTTCTGTGATGTTTTTGATATCAGATCCATATTTATTTATTACTCTGAATAAATTAATTACAATTTAACCTTTGTATCCGTTTTTACTGAAAAGAAATGCTGAATCTATATTATCAGATATCTTATAATTATATCTGTCCTCATTAACAAGCTTTAGTTCCGGAAAAAGTTCTTTGTATAATTTAGCAAAATCCCTTTTCCAGGCAATATTTTTGTATCCGTGATAATTCTGTATTTCGGTTAATTCATCCGAGTAATATTCATTTCCGAAAATCAGATTTTTTGAGCATCTGACAATTTCGCTTAATGCTGTATGAATTTTCTGAGGATCTAGATGTATCAGTACATGAGTTGTAAATACTAAATCAAACTCATTATCCTTAAATGGCAATTCGTATGCACTGCCCTCAATAATATTAAGTCCTGAAGTTCTCTCTTTTGCTATCTCAATTGCCTTTGGCTGAATTTCAATTCCGTGTAAATTTTTAAATCCCAGTTCCTGAAGATTTACAAGCATGATTCCGATGTTACATCCAACTTCGAGAATTTTTGCATCTTTGTCAAAATTTCCCAAAAATTTATTCATCATTTCAGTTCTTGATATACCCATAACAGTCTTGTAACCCGTATCGAGCTCATCATTACTGTATGTATTTCTTTTAGTATAATTTTCTCCGAAATCAGTTCTCCAGATTGATTCCTGAACAGTAAATTTTTTTTCCATTTTAATTTATTTTATTATTTTTTCTATTACTTTTGCAGTTATTATTCGATCATATTCCATTGCAATATGGTATCTTCTTCAAGACCCATTAAAACTTTTCTGCCCAGCACTTCATCAATAAATTTCGGACTGATCCCGCTGGCAGGGCGCTTCCAGGTCAAATGCTCAAATGAAATTATCTCCCCGGCAGTAATTTTCTTTTTCATTACAAGACTTCTCCTGGCATTTTTTATGGCCGATTCTTCTGTCAGAATTGGTTTCTTTTCAAAATCTCCCAGCAGCAGAAAAATCCTTTCAAGATCTTTAAAGAAATATTTCAGATCTTCTTTATCCATGGCATGATAATGATCGTTTCCCGGCAGAGACTTATCAAATGTAAAATGTTTTTCAAGTATTACTGCGCCGAGTAAAGTTGCAGTTTTTAATACTTCCATATTCCCTGGCATTGTATGATCAGAATATCCGGGAAGTAATTCCGGAAATTTTATTTTCTGACTCAGTATCATTCCGAGATTTGCATTTTCAATTAATGTAGGATAATTCAATATGCAGTGAAGAAGGCAAAGATCGTTTCCGTGTTCGTTAATCAGTTCCACTGCCTGCTGTATCTCCCAGACCCTTGATGCACCTGTCGATAAAAGTATCGGTTTTTTAAATCTGCACATGTGTCTGATAAATGGAAAGTTTGTTATGTCAGATGAAGATATTTTAAAAACCGGCATGAGATCGTTTAAAAAATCTGCAGAGTCAACATCAAACGGAGTTGACATAAATTCTATTCCTCTCCTGTCACATTCCAGTTTTAACTCTTCATATTCTGTTTTCCAGAATTTATCGTATTTCCTGAATAATTCAACCTGACTTGTTGTCGGCTCTTCATTCAGATCCCAGTATGACGGACTGATTTTTGACGCTAACTTTTCAGCTTTATATGTCTGAAATTTTATTGCATGTGCTCCGCCCGCTGCCGCTTCATCAATAAGTCTTTTAGCAAGTTCCATTTTACCCTCATGATTTACACCGGCTTCAGCAATTATATATGGTCTGTTTATAATTGAAGGATTGTAATTTTTAAATACGTCTCTGATGTTCATAGCTTTTAACTTTAGATTTTTCCTGACTTAAATTCCGATATTGATGTTTTGTAATTCGTAAATCGTAATTCGTAAATCGTAAATCGTAATTTGTAACTTTCTTTACCACGCTGTCCAGCCGCCGTCAACTCTTATATTATCACCTGTAACATAACTCGATGCATCCGACAGTAAAAACACGAGTGCGTTTGCAACTTCATGATTATAACTCATTCTTTTCATTGGCGAAAATCGTGAAAAATTTTCTTCGAATTTCTTTTCATGATTATTCCATACTCCGTGAGGTGTGATTTGATTCACTCTGACTCCCTTGTCAGCCCAGTAAGTGGACAGATATTGTGAAAGCGCCATCACTCCGCCTTTTGATGCGGAATAAGCAGCAGGGCATCCGAGACTTGTCCCGGTATATAAATTCTGATTTGGAGCCACTACAGAATATGTTGACGGCATATTAACTATCGAGCCGCTTCCCTGTGCTGCCATGTAACTGCCGATTATCTGACAGGTAAGATATGTCCCTTTAAGATTTGTTTCCACTACAGCATCCCAATCTTCATCTTCATACTCTTCGAATTTTGCAAAAAATTTCGCAGTCTTGTTCTGATGACAGTTTACAAGTCCGTCTATCCTCCCGAAATTTTCTATGCATTTATTTTTCAGATTTTCCACATCTTTTCTGTCACTTACATTTATCGCAACTCCCAGCATTTTCCTCCCAAATCTTTTATTGAGATTTTCTGCATGTTCTGCAGGATCCATTTTTTCAATATCTGCAATTACCACATTTGCTCCGAACTGAGCGCAGGCTTCAGCAAATGCTCTTCCTATTAACCCCATTCCTCCGGAAATAATAATTGCTTTTCCGTTTAGACTGAACTTATCTATAAAATTAATTTTTTCAGGATCTGTTGTTCTCATTTGAAAATTTAATGTTTAATTTTAATTTCGACCGATCTCATTTAAGATCTTTGCAGCAGTTTGCATATCACCGATGCTTCGCTTAAGCCCCGTTACAGGTTCAGCTTTTCTTTTAATGACTTCCACGAAATGCTCCATCTGACTTTTGTAGCTTTTATCCAGAAGCTCCATTGCATTCTCTCCAAGTCTGATAATTTCTTCACTACCTTTTTTTAAAATCTTTACTTCCGGGATCATAAAATCCCAGAATATTGTACCTTCAATTCCTATTATCTGGCAGTTTCTGTAATATGGTTTTTGAAAAAAATTTAAATGAATATTTGAGATCACTCCACTTTTATGTTTCATAAGAATTTCAATTCCTTCTTCCGATTCTATTCCTGTAACATTCCCGCCTGTTTCCATTGCTTTAACTTCCATTACTTCACCAAACATATCAGTTAGATAATTCTGCTCGTGAATAGAAGTAAGCACAACACCTCCGCCCATTGAGGCTACTGCAGCATAAGATTTTTTATAATCTTCCTCCGGATGCCAGCCCGGCATATAGGTGCCGAATTGAGCTCTGGTCGATATTACATTCCCGATTTTTCCGCTGCTGATTATTTTTTTAATTTCAATTATTGCCGGATGAAAAATTAAATTATATCCCATCAGCACAGGTACATTTTTCTCTTTTACAATTTCTGTCAGTTCATCAATTCGATTCAGATCTTTCCCAAGCGGCTTTTCTATAAATAATGGTATTCCGTACTTTGCAATTTCTATGGCAGTTTCAATATGCAGTGAAGTCGGATTTGTGATCAACGCTCCATCTATCTCAATTTGGGAAATTTCTTCCAAACCTGAAATTTCAATGTCTGCTATACCATTAGAATCAGTTTTTGAATTTCCCGATCGCAGCGCAATAAATTTATTATCACCCAGATTTTTTAAGATCCTTAGGTGTCTTTTACCGATCGAACCGAGCCCGCATATTAACAAAGTCAATAGTTTAAATTTTTTTATTAACTGTTCAGAATATCTTACCTTTTACAGATTTCTGCATAACTTCAGAATTGATATTTTTCAGTTCAGGATTATCATTTAAAAAATTCAAAATCTCATAAAGCTTTATCGGTTTGCCTTTATAAAGTTTTGTGTAAATTTCAGATATTAATTCATAATCCTTTTCCGTATCAAGGCACAATCTTAAATTATCAAAAGCTTCTCCTTCTGACTCCACACTTTTTAATTTAAACAGCTCCGGATTTCTTCTGATAAATAAAGTTACATGTTCATGATCATCTTTGTCGGCGGTTGTTCTCCAGCTTTTTTCAAGAGCGCTGTATCTCATAACTTCTGTATCCATTCCTCTGGGAAATGTTCTTTTTATAATATTGGAAGTATAATCGTAATCTCCTGTAAAATGCGCTTCTATTACTTTATCTATTATCCCGGAATCCATTAAAGGATCATCTCCGGTTACTCTTACAATTGTCTCAGGTTTAAAAATATTAGCTGCCTGTCTGAACCTGTCAAGCACATCATGTACAGATCCACGGACAACTTTAACTGAATTTTCAATACATACATTTTCTATCTCATCATCTTCGCTTAACGCTGTTGTTACTACCGCAAAATCATCTAAATTTTCTGATTCTCTGAGAATATTAAAGATGTGAACTAAAGCTGGAAGTCCTGAAAGATTTTTCAGTACCTTTCCGGGCATTCGTTCAGATCCCATTCTCGCAGCAATAAATGCCATGCATCTCATTTCTTAATCTTCTTTTTATGTTTTGTGTGAAGAAACTTTTTAAACTCTTCCATTTTTTTCTTGTTGTTTGTCATGTTATTATCATGCTGCCTGTATCTGTAAAGCGGAAGTTCAATATTGTATATCTTATGTTTTTCTTCGAGACGGATCCTCAGATCTTCTTCTTCTCTCATTTTAAATTTTTCATCATACAATCCTATTTCAAAAAGTCTGTCTGTTCTCATCATTACTCCGCATGCTATCGGCTTCTTTTTACCTGAAATTCTTTCAATATGATTTTCGTTTTCATCAACAAGAAAATAATCACATGAAACACCAACCCACTTTGCATTTAAATTCAGAAATAGAGATTCTACAAGAAGTAAATTATCGTCCATATAATCATCAGCATCAAGATTTACAATATATCTGCCGATCGCTTTTTTTATTCCTTCATTCCTTGATGCTGCAAGCCCGACATTTTTCTTCATATGAAGCGGCTTTATAAATCCAGCAAAGGATTCCATAACTTTTTTAGTTTCATCTGTGCTTCCGTCGTTTACGACAATGATCTCGTAATCTTTTTTATCCAGAGTCTGATTGATAGCGCTCCGGATAGCTCTTGACAGATAGCGGGCATAATTATGACATGTTATTATTACTGAGACTTGCACGGATTTTTTCCTTATTTGCTTTGTCTATATATTTATAAAATTTTTTCGAGATCCTTGAAAAAATATCTTTATCATTTCTGTTTAAATTGTTTCTCCAGGATCCAAGGTTTCGGTAATCCAGCTGCGCTGTCTGACGCGGATCCAGAGAAGAAAAATTTCCTCTGTTATGATATCCCATGTTATTGGAAATTATCAGAGTATTTGCTTTTCCGCAAATTGATTTTGATTTGCTTCCGAGATATTCCACATCAGTGCCTGAAGTTGCAACATCATTTTTATCTTTGGCAAATCTTATGCTGTATTTATATTCCAGCCAGAGTCTTTTTAAGGTCAGCTTATGTGTTCCCGGAGCAAATATATAAGCCGCATTTTTTTCATCCACATCATTCATATAAAGAAAAACTTTTATAGTCGGATACGGAACATCAGCATGCGGGTATCCTGCAGAATGAAAACTTTTATCGCTTTCCTTTCCGAGAGTTCTTCTTTTCAGATACCAGAAATGGTGATAAGGAGTTGTTCTGATCTTCCTGTTGGTAACTGCTTCGGATAATTCGGAGATCATTTTATTGTTAAGAAAATATTTGTTGTAAGCTGTAGAATCCGGTGTCACAATTTTCTCTGCAATGGACTGAAAATATTCGGGAAAATCTTTCTGTCTTTTAGTGAATTCCTCAGGATTTACCTTCATCGGATCCCAGTTTGAATATGCTTCATCAAATTCTTTTTTTAATTCTTCAAATTGCTCCTTTGGATAAAAATCATTTATTACCAGAATTCCGTCTCTTTCCAGAATATCTAAATATTTCTGATATTCCTTACTGACTTTCCCGGGTTTTACTCTTCCTAAATTGTGATAAATAGTACGGAAGATATTATATCCCAGCGCATTTGCAATTACACCTCCCGTATACTGAGGCGGTGTCTTATCCAGAAAATCATCTCCTAATAGTTCCGGTAAAATTTTCATGTCTTTTGATTATTAAATTATTTTTACTGGTGAATATGCTCGTGAATTTCATTCAAAATCATTTTAGACGGAATTGCAAAAAATCCCGAAGGTCTTCCCTGAATAAAATCGGAATTACCGTTATTTGCAGATCTTTTTATTACAAGTGGCGCTGTTATATCATCTATAACATCTTTTGATCTTCCGTTTAATCTGATGTCTACAAGTTCAAAGTGAAGCGGATACTCACCCGGTTTGATGCTTATATTTAAAAATTCCACTATCGCTTCTCCGCTTGTGCCCGGAGGAACTTTGTTTTCCGTAATTATATTATGCGAAAGTGTAATGCACTCCCTTGACAATCCGGATAAAAGCGCAATAGTTAATGTGATCCCTTCCATTTCCCTGAATGTGGAATAAGAAATTTTAAACCTGATTGTTTCACCAATTTCAAATTCAAATCTTTTTTTGTCATCAGTATCTGTCACCTCAATTCCTGTAAATCTGATCGCGCCGTGACCCCGTCTGTTTTGTCTGTTATTTATTTCTGTTTCAGCGCCGATTTTAATGTCTCTGTTCAGCTCATTATATTTTTTTAAAGCTTCATCAGTCTCACCGCTGGTAAATAATTCACCGTTATTGAGAATGATAGTTTTCTGACAAAGGTTTTTTATTGCCTGTAAATTATGGCTTACAAAAATAACTGTCCTTCCTTCTTTTTCTGAAACATCATGCATTTTCCCAAGACATTTTTTCTGAAATTCAGCATCGCCTACAGCAAGAACTTCATCTACAATTAATATCTCCGGCTCCAGATGCGCTGCTACAGCAAAAGCCAGCCTGACATACATTCCTGATGAATATCTTTTTACGGGTGTATTTATATATCTTTCCACTCCCGAAAAATCCACTATGCTGTCAAACTTCCCTTTGATTTCCTGTTGCGTCATCCCCAGTATTGCGCCGTTTAAAAAAATATTATCCTTTCCCGTAAGTTCAGGATGAAACCCTGTTCCAACCTCCAGCAAACTTGCAACTCTGCCCTTTATTTTAATACTTCCGGAAGTCGGGCTGGCGACCCTTGATAAAATTTTCAGTAATGTGGATTTTCCTGCGCCGTTCTTTCCGATTATACCGAATCGTTCACCTTTGTTTATTTCAAAGTTAATATCTTTCAACGCCCAGATGTAATCACTTTTTCCTTTTACATTTCGTGTGTTGGTTTCACCAACCTTCAGAAAAGGATCTTCCTTACCTCTTAGTTTTGCAATAAAACGTGTGATATCCTCTGAGACAGTTTTGGATCCGACTAATCCCAGTCTGTACATTTTCGAAAGACTTTCAACTTTTATAACTGAACTCAATTTATTGTTAATATTTTTTTAAATTTAAACTGTATCCATAAATGTTCTTTCCACTCTGTTAAATATTACAATTCCTATTGTCAATATTATCATTACAAAAACTGTTGTATAAAGTAAATTACTTAATTCAAAAGTACCCGCTCCTAAAAATGCATATCTGAAAGTTTCTATTATTGAAGTCATCGGATTTAACACAACTATCCACCTGTATTCCTGAGGCAAAGCAGATAACGGATAGATCACAGGAGTAGCATACATCAGTAACTGTACACCGAAACTTATAAGAAAGGTCAGGTCCCTGTATTTGGTGGTCAAAGATGAAACTATAATTCCTGATCCAAGTCCGAGTCCTGCCATCAGCAAAATCAGATACGGTGTTATTAGAATATATATATTCGGATTTACTTCAGCTCCGTTTAATTTATAATAAATGAGAAAACAAATGAATAACAACATCTGTATTCCAAACTTCATTAAAAGAGAAATAATACTTGATAATGGCGTGACAAGTCTTGGGAAATATACTTTACCGAATATATTTGCATTCGAAACAAAAGTAGAAGATGTCCTTGTAAGACAATCTGAAAAATATCCCCAGCAGACAATTCCCGACATATAAAAAAGTATTTTGGGTATGCCGTCTGTAGGAATTTTTGCAATGTTTCCGAAAACTATCGTAAATGTAATTGTTGTAAGAACTGGCTGAATAAAAAACCAGAAAGGTCCGAGTATTGTCTGTTTATATACTGCAACAAAATCTCTTCTGACGAACATAAAGAGAAGATCTCTGTATCTCCAGACATCTCTAAGGTGAAAATTAAACCAGCCTGATACCGGCTTTATCTCCAGTGTCCATTCTGTTTCCGGTGAGGATTTATTCATTTGGTTAAATTGAAGTATAATTCAGAATAAATAAATTTAGCAAAATGAATTATAATATTTGAGAAAATATTTTTTAGAATGCACTCTTAAGATGAAAGCAAAATAAAATCATTTCCATTTGGGGTATTTTATATAAGAAGATGATTAAGGATTAATATTTTTTACTTTAATATTTTCTTATTTGACTCCGGTTGCGAATAATAATAATAGTAGTTATAGTAATAACCATAAGAACTTTTAAAGTTAAAATTATTCAGTACGCATCCAAGAAGGTGATTGGATTTTTTTCTGTTGAGTCTTTCATATGATTTCCAGAATGCTTCCGAAGGAGTCTTATTTGCCTGACATACCAGAACTGTACCGTCTGTAATATTGTATAGAATTTCAGAATCAGTTACAGTTATAAAAGGAGGCGAGTCAACTATAACGATATCGTAAATCTCTTTTAGCTTATTAATAAATTGTTTCATCTGAACTGACCCCAGCAATTCCGATGGGTTCGGAGGAATAGTTCCGCTGGTAATGTAATACAAATTATCCAAAGGTGTCTGCCTTGTAATATCTTCCAGTGTCACATTTGTAAAAAGATAATCGCTTAATCCGGGAAATTTATCTGTTTCAAAAACATTGTGTATTCTTGGTTTTCTAAGATCACAATCCATTATTAAAACTTTTTTACCTGCCTGCGCAAAACTTCCAGCTAGATTTGATGCAACAATTGTTTTACCTTCAAATGGAATCGAGCTTGTTACAAGTATTGTTTTTAACTGATCTGATTCCAGTCTTGAAAATTGAATTCTTGTTCTTAATGCTTTGAATGCTTCCGAAGCTGCTGAGTTTGCTTTGCTTCCTACAATAAACTCCGGTGTAGAAGCTCCGTTTTTGCTTAATGTATCAATTCGGGGAATCCAAGAAAGAACACTCGCTCCTCTTGCTTCAAGCTCCTCAGGTGTTTTGATCGTCTTGTCGAGGAAATTCCTGATAATTGCAAATGCAAGTCCGAGACCTAATCCTATCAGAACTCCGAATAATATAATTTTTGGTCTGTCGGGGGCTACTGGTGCATTACTGTCCAGCCCAAGATCAAGAATTGAAGCATTTCCTATTCTGGCTCTTTCATTAATTGTTGCTTCCTGATATTTTTGTTCAAGCATTAAATATAATTTTTCTGCCGAACTTTTTTCTCTTTCCAGCTTTACCAGTTCTCCCATTTGTTCCGGAAGAGTTTTTAATTCGCCCTGTGATTTTGCAATCAGACTCTGATATGAATTATTCTTTAACTTAAGATCTTCTATTGCAAGTTTTTCCTTGAATATTTCGTTGTTAAGTTCCTTTTTATCCGTTGGTGTTACTGCATTTATACCCGTTGTTAAAATTTCAACCTGCGCTTCAAGCTTACCTCTCAAACTGGCAAGTTTCCTGTCATATGTTTCTTTTGTCTTTTCTCTTACTAGTTCATCCTGTATTGGTGCAAGCTCAACGTCTCTCTGAACTTCAAGATTTGCAACCTGTGACTGAATGGCTGACATATATGATTCGTTTATTCTCTGCTGTATATAATCAAATAATTTCGGATCCATGTCATCATACTTTGCTTTCAGAGCTTCAAGATTATTTTCCCTGGTTTTTATATCAATTTCATTTGACTTCAAATTTGTTTCATACTGTGAAATATCATTCACTAATGAACCTGTCTGTGATGAAAGCGAAATATATCCGGTTTTCTTCTGAAAATCCTCTATCAGAGCCTGTGCATCATTCAGTTCTTTATATTTTTTTTCTTTTTCATCGACAATGAATTTCTTTACATTGGTTATGTCCTGTCTGCTTAGCTCGACATTATAAAGCAAATATTCATCGGCATATGTTTTTGTAATATACTGAAGTTCTTCAAGATTAGGACCTTCTGCTGTAATTGTAATTGCATCTAATCCTTTCAGCGGAGCTACTGTAACCAGATTTGATAATTCTCTTCTCAGAACATCCTGGGAAACTGCAACTGTTTCAGGTAATAAAGCTGTATTAAGCAGTATGCTGTATCTTCTGTTACCGCTGCTGAATGAATCAATAAGCGCTTTGGCAACTTTTTCCCGTATCTCATAACTTTTCAATACAGCTATCTGTACCGAAACATATTTATCACTTGTGCTGGACTGTCCTGCATCAGTAATAATGTTTGATGTTAATATATTTCCCTGAGGATTTTCAAGTTTAACGCTTGTTGTTGATCTGTATATATTTGTAGCTGTATTTACATATATAAGAGTATAGATCACACAAACTGATAGAATGATCAGTATAGGGATCAGATTCTGTCTCAGTACATTTACATATTCCTTAAGGACATCTTTAGAAGGAGCAGCATTATCATCTATCTGATCATCATCAAAATCATCGATTGAATTTTTTTTAGCCATTAATAGATCTTTTTATTTAATTTTATTTTAATTCTTTATTACCAATGCAAATTTCTGTTACCTGTTATAATCTCTGTAAACATTACTTACAACATAGTAAAATGAAATCAATGTTGTTACATAAGACATAATTGTAATAACCGTAGCCCAGAATCCGGGGGGCGGAGTTTTTAATACAGGAACTATCAGCATATCACCGGGCTTAAGCACCGGGTTTGAATTCCCTTTTTTAATATCCTTGACATCTTCAGAATATATGGTAGAAAAATCCAGCTGAATCACTTCATTAATCTTTAACTGAGGAGTATCACTTTCAAATCTTACAAGCTTAACATCATCCACCTGTGTTCTGATTGTTCCGCCGGACATAAGCAGCAGATCAAATACTGTTGTTCCCTTAGGTATCAGATATCGACCTGTTCCTACACCACCAATTATTGTAACTTCGAAATTTACTTTGTTTTTATCAGCAAAGTTAAAATACATTCCGCCTCTTCCCGATAATAATTCTTCAGGTCCTATTTTAATTTTACTGCTGTCAAATTGTGAATATGAATTATTAATATTGAGAAATAAAACTAATATTAATACAAAAGAAATGCGATATGAAATCAAATTTTTAAAATCGTTTTATTAAAAATGATTGTTTTAATTATAGTAATAATTTTTCTGAGTTGTAAAATATGAAATTATAATTTTAAATCTTAGTCAGAAAATCATATTAAAAGAAAATATGGAATTAGTTTTGCAAACCTACTTTTTATTGCTGTTAAGAAAACTCTGAATTGTAAAATCCAGTCCGGTATCGAAATCAACTTCAGGCTTGTAATTGATCTTTTCCATTGCAAGTTTAATATCCGCAAAAGAATGTTTTATATCACCGGCTCTTGGCTTTTCATATAATGGTTTGATATTTTTACCAAGATTTTTATTGATCTTATCCACTAGATCATTCAGAGTTATAAATCCGCTGAAAGCGCAATTCATTGCTATACCCGATTCACATTTTGATGTTGCTGATAATATATTTGCGTCAACAACATTTGAAACAAATGTAAAATCTCTTGACTGTTCGCCATCACCATAAATCACTGGCTGTTCATTGTTTACAATAGATTTGATAAATTTCGGGATCACAGCAGAATACTGCGAAGAAGGATCCTGATTTGGTCCGAATACATTGAAATATCTCAATGCAATTGTTTCCAGTCCGTATATCCTTGAAAAAACGCTGCAGTATTTTTCACCGGCAAGTTTTGAAACAGCATAAGGAGACAATGGATTTGGAAGCATTGATTCGTTCTTGGGAAGTTCAGGATTATCCCCGTAAACAGAAGATGAAGAAGCATAAATAACTCTTCTGACACCGTTATAAACAGAAGCTTCCAGGATATTCAGCGTTCCATTCACATTTACGTCATTTGAAGTGATCGGATCTTTTATCGATCTTGGAACAGACGGCAATGCCGCCTGATGAAGCACTACTTCTATACCTTTTACAGCCTGTTGCAAAATATGATAACTTCTGATATCACCTTCTACAAGCTCGAAATCTTTTTTAAAATCTTTTAAATTTTCTCTTTTACCTGATGAAAAATTATCTATAACCCTGACATCATGTCCGCGTTTTAATAATTCACCGACTATATTTGACCCGATAAATCCCGCGCCGCCTGTAACTAAAAATTTGATTTTTGACATTTAATAATTTAATTGTAAATCTGTTTGAAAATTATATTTCTGTTTTTTTGATTCATCCCAAAAATTAAAAGGGCTCCGCCATATGACTTACATAAAATGAAAATAAGCCACAAAAATTGTGTATTTCTAATAAATGTTTTTATTTCTTCTTCAAATATTATCAATATTCACTAAGATCACATATCTTTTCAAAATCATAATAAACTTACTTCGCTTGAATTTAATATTATGCTGAAAGAGAAAGCTAATTCTTCCAGATTAACTGTTAATTTGTAATTACCTCTGAACTCGTTAATAAATCCTTTCATTCCTCTGAATACACCATTTGTAACGATTATCTCATCACCTTTTTTAAACTTCTTATCTTCAATTCTGATCTTTTCCGGCTCAGCAATTGCTGATTTTATAATTTCTATTTCTCTTTTACTTACAACTGCAGGTCTTTTTTCAAAAAATATATATTTTACAGCCCCAGTAGTTTCGGAAATTGCATTCACTCTTTCTTCCTCTGTGGCATAAACAAATACATATCCGGAAAACATAGGAATCTGAATTTTTCTTTTTCTGTCAGCCCATATTCTGACTTTTTCGATCATTGGAAGAAAATATTCTATTTTTTTTAGCCCAATCTGTTTCGATACAATCAATTCATTTCTTGGCTTTGTCTGTAATACATACCACTTTCTTTCCATTCATCAAAACTCTAAAAAATTAAAAAGAAATTAAAAAGAAATTAAAAATTTAATCAATTATTAAAGAAAAATAAAATTTCATGATCTCTGTTTAATTTTTCCCTACAGAAATAGCAGTAACAACAAGTATTCCCAGAGAGATTAGCACAGCTGAAATGCTTAAAATAAACGAAACATCATCTCTTGTAAAATATCTTGGCTCGCCTTTAACTATCAGTACATCTCCGGGAACTAACACAGGATTGATTTTATTGTCAGAGCTTACATTATCCTTCCAGAAAAGGTCATCATAATTTAAATTCAGAACTTTATCTTTTGAAATTTTCAAAGAATCATTTTTTGGTCTGTAAAGTACAATTCCCTCTAAATTTGATTCTATTACAGGACCTCCGCTGTATGAAATCAGATCCTGAACATTTGAGCCTTTCGGAATGAGATATTTACCGGGAAATTTTACAAATCCCCATATATTTACATCAATATTTACTTTATCTTTGTCACCATAATTATAAAATCCGCCCTGTTGATTGAAGTTTCCGTCATTTCCTACTTTTTGCCGGTCAACCTGCGAATACAAAACAGCCGGTAAAAACAAACAAAAAATGATGAATATTTTAGAAATTTCAACTTTCAAATAACCTGATTTTAAGATAATTTTAGATAATTGTATCAACATAAAAAAAATACAGCTTAAATTAAAGTCGAATTTGATGTTTAATAAGAAACCATATTTGCATAACAAATTCGAAATTTTCCTAAAAATCTGATTAATTTCAAATATTTTTCCCCCTGTTTTTAAATATTTTTAACATATAAAATGAAATGATTTCAGATTAAAATGACCGATAAAGTGGATTTTCAAAAAATCTAAACTCTTTTGAAGTAAATATTATAAAAATGTGTAAAATACAATAGAATTTTAGCAGATTTATTAAGAAAAGCAGTTTTTATTAAGTTGAAATAATGATTAAAAGGTTTTATCTTTGAGCACAAATTTTATAATTTCGCATAAAGCTAAATATTCAAATTTATTTAGTTTTTCAAATTCTGATTTAAAAATTGACAAATTTTCATAAAACCTTAAAATCAGCTGAAGTTTTAATAAAAAGTTTGAGGATTTTTACAATAATTTTCAAGAAACAGTGGATAAACCAAGTTTAAACGGAGTAAGTCATTCCTTAAAAACCGGTTCACCTCATACATTCAAAGATACTAAAGATAATTTTAGTAATTATTATGGGATATTAAGATCGAATATAATTCCCATAATAATTATAACACTGTTCTTTATAACTGCGACTTTGATATATGTTTATTATGCAAAGGATATTTATGTTTCTACTGCTACTATAAAAATTAACAGACCTCAGGGAAGCATTCTGAGCTCTAGTCTGATTCCGGAATTTCAGGATTTTATCACAGACAGATATATTTCAAATGAAATTGAAGTTCTGAAAAGTTATAAGATCCGTGAAAAAGTTGCGGAAAATCTCATTGATTCTTTTAAAATAAATCAGGATAAAGAAAATTTTTATTACATTTTCAATCAGAATTCAGAAGATCACAATACAATTGTTCCGGTTTCAATTCTGTCAGATATTTTACTGAAAATTGTAAAAATTGATCAAAAAAGAGGACTGGATGTTGTCGATATCGTAGTTGAAGATCCTGCTAAATACGAAGCCATGCTGATCTCTAATCTGTATGCGCAGGTTTATCAGAAATTCAGCCTGGATCTCTCCAGAGAAGAGCTTACAACATTGACAAGATATTTAAATGAAGAAAAAGAAAACAAATTTAATGATCTTACTAAATCTGAAAACGAATTAGAATTTTATCAGAAAAACGGCGGATTGATCTTACTTGATGCTCAGGTAAAAAATCTTGTTGAGAATATTTCTCTTTTAGAAGCTGAAAAGAATGCTGCAAATATAGAACTGAGTTCGAAAGAAAAAGAGTTTAACAGTTTAAGCGAGGAAATTGAAAGAATCGACCCGACCTTAGTAGATTTTATGAAGGGTAAAATAGATGAATCTTATATAGAAGAAGTTCAGGCAAAGATCGCTGAACTGGAATCAATGAGAGATATTGAAGCTTCAATTCCTCAGGATGAGAATCTGAGAATAAAGACTCTTGATGAATATAACAGAAAGATAGAGCCATTGAAGAAAACTCTTGCGGAAAAAATTGCAGTATTGCAGACAAGTTTATATTCCAATACTCCTGAAGACAGAAGATTAATTACCGGAAAACTACTGGAAGCAAAAGTCGGTGTTCAGTCAAACAGATCAAAGGTTAATACACTTTCGAATATGCTTTCGAAATACGAAGATCAGTTCTCAAAACTTCCTTCAAAAAGCATAGAATATGCAAAGCTTGAAAGGAACAGAAAAGCAACCGAGAAATTGTATCTGATACTTGAAGAAAAATATCAGGAAGCAAAGATCAATGAGAGAATTAAACTGGGAACAATTCTTGTAATAGCTCCGGGAATAATAGCTTCAAAACCTTCAAAGCCAAACAGGACATTAATTGTATTTTTGGGAGTATTAATTGGTCTGGCATCGAGCATAGGATTTGCATTTGCCAGAAATTATTTCGATCATACTGTAAAGAGTCCTGATGAAATTGAGAATAAAGGTATCACTGTTTTATCATGGATCCCAAAAATTGAAGAACTCAAAGGCGGGGGCAAGAGCGAGTTTATTGTTATGAATAAACCAAAATCCCCTTCATCAGAAGCATTCCGGGCATTAAGAACCAGACTTCAGTATTCAAAACTTGAAGAAACTCCTGTGAAAGCAATCTTACTGACAAGTTCGATTCCGTCAGAAGGAAAAACAACTATTTCCGTAAATATTGCAGGAAGTCTGGCACAGACAGATAAAAAAGTATTACTTCTTGATTGTGACCTGAGAAAGCCCAGAATTCACAACATTATTGGAACTGACAGATATCCCGGATTAAGTGATTATTTATTTTCAAATGCCAGTCTGGAAGAGATAACAAGAAAAACCGAACTTCCGAATTTAAGTTTTATTGCAAGCGGCACTATACCCCCGAATCCATCTGAATTACTTGCATCAAAGCAAATGAAGGATTTTCTTATGAGAATGAGAAGTATATATGATTACATAATTGTAGATTCGCCGCCTTATATTTCCGTTACAGATGCAGAAATATTATTCCGCATTACTGACGGAACTATTCTTGTTTTAAAGGCAGGAAGCACGCAGTCTGAAGCATTTTACAGGACTTGTGACAGACTTTCAAAATTAGATTCACATAATTTCCTTGGAGTGGTTTTTAATAATTTCAGTTTTAAAAGATCATACGGTTATTATTACAATTATTATTATTATTACTCTAAACCGGCTGAAAACTTCAGTGAAAAACAGAATACAGTATAAATTATCTGAAAGAAACATTTTCAAAATTTACAACAGGCAATTAAATTTAGATTTATTTAAATACAAATTATAAAAAAAATACAGAAGGGAAACACTTGAGCTTAAAAAATAAAGTAATTGAAAATAAATTCACAGTAGGGATTATCGGTCTCGGATATGTCGGACTGCCGTTAGCTTTGGAATTCGCCAATAAAGGAATTAAAGTAATCGGATTTGATCTTGATGTTTTTAAGATCAACAAAATTTTAAAAGAAAAAAAATCATATATAAAGCATATACCGTCGGCAAAAATCAAGAGCGCAGTAGATAATAAAATGCTTACTGCAACAACAGATTTTGCAAAGCTTCCGATGGCAGACGCGCTGATAATCTGTGTTCCGACACCTTTAAATGTAAACAGGGAACCGGATATGAGCTATGTAGTGAATACAGCTGAAGTTATCGGTAAATATCTGAGAAAAGGTCATTTTGTTTCACTTGAGAGTACAACTTATCCCGGCACTACTGATGAGATACTCTTAAAAATATTCGAATCGAAAGGCATGAAAGTCGGAAAGGACTTTTATTTATGCTTTTCTCCTGAGCGGGAAGATCCGAACAATGAGAAATATTCAACTTCTACAATTCCGAAAGTTCTGGGCGGTGTAACAAAAGAATGTGTAGAGATAGGAAAGCTTATTTATGAAAAAGTTATTGTAAAAGTAGTAACAGTTTCATCCACCAAAGCTGCCGAGTCAACGAAACTGCTGGAGAATATTTTCAGATCAATAAATATTGCAATGGTAAACGAACTGAAAGTAGTTTTTGACAGAATGGGTATTGACATCTGGGAAGTGATCGAAGCAGCATCTACAAAGCCATTCGGATTTACTCCGTTCTATCCGGGTCCGGGATTAGGCGGACATTGCATTCCAATTGATCCGTTTTATCTGACATGGAAAGCAAGAGAATATGAGATCTCCACCAAATTCATTGAGCTTGCAGGAGAAATAAACACTTCAATGCCGGAATTTGTAGTCAGCAAGGTATTTCATGCATTGAATGAAAACAAGAAATGTGTAAAAGGATCGAAGATACTGATACTCGGATTGTCTTATAAAAAAGATATTGATGATTTACGTGAATCGCCGTCATTAAAGTTAATAGAACTTTTACAGGACGAAGGCGCGACTGTCGATTATTCAGATGATTATGTCACAATGATCCCGAAGCTGAGGAAATATGAATTCAAAAAGAATTCTGTAAAACTTACCAAACAGAATATTTTAAAATATGACTTAGTTCTGTTATCCACGGATCATACATACTTTGATTATAAATTAATATTTGACAACGCAAAGATCATAGTTGACACAAGAAACGCATTTAAAAAATTCAAAGGAAAAAAATTATTCAAGGCGTAAGATCCTGTAAATTAATTTATGAATGATATTAATATAGCTGTTGTCGGTTGCGGAAGCTGGGGAATGAACCATGTACGGACAGCTTATAAAAATTTCGGAAGCAGACTCAAATATTGCAGCGACTGTTTCCCCGAAAGCGAGAACAAGGTTAAAGCAGTTTCAAAGGACATAATTTTTATAAATGGTCTTGATGAAATTATAAATGATGACAGCGTTAAAGCGGTTATTGTAGCGACACCGGCAGAGACGCATTTTGAAATTACCAAAAAGCTTTTACTTGCAGATAAGAATGTTTTGGTTGAGAAACCAATAACATTAAATTCACCCGATGCAAAAATTTTAAACGAGATCGCTCTTGAAAAAAAACTGATACTGATGGTCGGTCATCTGCTTTTGTTTCATCCGGCTATACTTAAAATAAAGGAATACATTGATAACGGAAAGCTGGGAGATCTTCAGTATATATACAGTAACCGTCTAAATCTCGGAACAGTCAGGACAGAGGAAAATATATTATGGAGTTTTGCTCCACACGATATATCTGTAATTCAGTATTTTACGGGAGATGTACCGTCGGAAGTAAAAGCAACAGGCGCAGTTTTTCTTCAAAAAAATATACAGGATACAACACTGACAATATTGAAATTCAGAAATAACATTCACGCTCATATATACGTCAGCTGGCTTCATCCGTTTAAAGAACAGAGACTTGTCGTAATCGGAAACAAGTCAATGATGATGTTTGAAGATACATTAAAAGAGAACAAACTTAAGTATTACCCGAAGGGAATTGACATTGTAAACGGTCTTCCGGTAAAACGAGATCTTGAGTTTGAAAATATAGAATTTGATCCCACGTCGCCTCTTGAGCTTGAGCAGCGGCATTTTCTGGATTGTATAAAGGACAAGACTCCATCAAGATCAGACGGATATAATGCAATAGCTGTACTGGAAACACTTGAAAAAGCTCAGAAAGAAATTATAAAATAAAACAGAATTATGACAGAATATAAAGTTCATACAACAGCAGCAGTAGATGATAATGTAATAATAGGAGCCGGCAGTTCTGTATGGCATTATTCACATATACAATCCGGATCTGTGATCGGAGAAAAGTGTACATTAGGTCAGAATGTAAATGTGGGAAATAATGTAACGATCGGAAACAATTGTAAAATACAGAATAATGTATCGATCTATGAAGGTGTGACATTAGAAGATTATGTTTTCTGCGGACCTTCGATGGTTTTTACAAATATACTTTTACCGAAGTGCAAATATCCTCAGAGAGGAGCGGAATTTTACTCAAAGACACTTGTAAGGGAAGGCGCGTCAATAGGAGCAAATGCAACTATTGTTTGCGGAACAGTGATCGGAAAACATTGTCTGATCGGCGCAGGAACAGTAGTGACAAAGGATGTACCCGATTATGCATTAGTTGTCGGGAATCCCGGAAGAGTGATAGCATGGGTAAGTGAAGCAGGTATTAAGCTTGATTTTGACAAAGATGGAAATGCATTTTGTGAAAAATCTCAAAAGAAATATAAGCTTGAAAACGGAAAAGTAACTGAAACAGAGTAAAAATTTTTAACACACAAGTAAATTAAAATTTTTTTTAAACAGAAAGGATATAATATATTATGAAAGTTGCAATAGTCGGAACAGGATACGTTGGTTTAGTAACGGGAACATGTCTTGCTGATACAGGAAATGATGTTATATGTGTTGACAATGACCAGCAGAAAGTAAAAAACCTGAACAATAACATTATGCCGATTTACGAACCTGATCTTGATACAGTATTTGACAGGAATGTAAAAGCGGGAAGATTGAAATTCACAACTGATCTGAAAACTGCGACAGATGCATCAGATGTAATATTTCTTGCATTGCCTACTCCTCCGGGAGAAGACGGTTCAGCAGATCTTTCATATATACTCGGAGTTGCAAGTGAACTTGGAAAGATCATAAAAGAATACAAAGTAATTGTAAATAAAAGCACTGTTCCGGTAGGTACAGCTGAAAAGGTAAGAGATGCAATTTCAAAGAACACTAAAACTGAATTTGATGTTGTATCAAACCCGGAATTTTTAAGAGAAGGACTTGCTGTAGATGACTTTATGAAACCGGACAGAATAGTGATCGGAACAAAATCAGAACGTGCAAAAAAAATAATGGATGAATTATTTTCACCGTTTGTGAGACAGGGCAATCCTGTAATTTTCATGGATGAAAGATCTTCTGAGCTTACGAAATATGCAGCGAATTCATATCTGGCTGCGAGAATTACATTTATGAATGAGATCGCAAACATTTGTGAACTAATCGGCGCAAACGTTGATCTGGTAAGGATCGGAATGGGAAGCGATTCAAGGATCGGGAAAAGATTTTTGTTTCCGGGTATAGGATACGGCGGAAGCTGTTTTCCAAAAGATGTCAGAGCATTGCACAAATCAGCAAATGAATACGGCTACGATTTTAAAATTCTAGACTCTGTTATGAGTGTAAATGAAGTTCAGAAAACAATAATCATCGGCAAGATAAAAGAATATTTCAAAAATGATCTGAAAGGAAAGAAGATCGCCATCTGGGGTCTTGCTTTCAAACCTGATACTGATGATGTAAGAGAAGCTCCGTCGCTGTATATTATAAATAAATTACTTGAAGAAGGTGTTTCAGTTTCTGTATTTGATCCGGAAGCTATGGGAAATGTTAAGAAAATTTTAGGAGATAAGATAGAATATGTGATTGATCATTATGAAGCTTTGAAAGGAGCGGATGCGTTGGTAATTGCAACAGAATGGTCTTTATTCAGGACTCCGGATTTTGATAAGATCATAAAAAATTTAAAATCAAAAGTTATTTTTGACGGAAGAAATCTTTATGATCTGAATCTGATGAAAGAACTGGGATTTTATTACAGAAGTATCGGAAGAAAAGAAGTTAAAAGTTGAAAGTTAAAAATTAAAAGTTGAAAATATATAGTTCAGAAGTAAAATTTTAATAATCAGAAAACATTAATTATAAAAAAATGAAAGTCCCGTTATTAGACCTTAAAGCACAATACAAAACGATAAAGAAAGAAATTGATGAAGCATTGATTGGTGTAGCAGAATCTCAAGCCTGTATTCTCGGACCCGAAGTAGAAAAACTGGAAAAGAATCTTAATGAATATCTTGAGTCTAAATATTCGATCGGAGTATCTTCAGGAACAGATGCGCTTCTTGTAGCTTTGATGGCAATTGATATAAAGCCAGGCGATGAAGTTATTTTACCGACATATTCTTTTTTTGCAACAGCAGGTGTGGTCAGCAGACTGAATGCAGTACCTGTTTTCATTGATTCTGATCCGGTAACATTCAATATGGATCCTGCGAAATTAAAATCATTAATTACAAAAAAGACTAAGGCAATTGTTCCGGTTCATTTATATGGACAAAGCTGTGACATGGATCCGATCATGGAAATTGCAACAGAACACGGATTGAAAGTAATAGAAGATGCTGCGCAATCTATCGGAACACAATACAAGGACGGCAGAAAAGTCGGGAACATCGGCGACATCGGATGTTTCTCATTTTACCCGAGTAAAAATCTGGGATGCTTCGGTGACGGCGGATTGGTTACGACAAATGATGAGACTCTTGCAGAAAAGCTGAGAATCATGAGAGTTCACGGCGGAAAGCCAAAATATTATCACAAGATCATTGGCGGAAATTTCCGTATCGATGCGATTCAGGCTGCTGTATTAAATGTAAAGCTTCCTCATCTGGATTCATGGACTAAAAGGAGACAGGAAAATGCAGAGCTTTATACAAAATATTTTACCGAATCCGGACTTGCTGAAGAGACCGGCAAAACAGAATTTGATTCAAACAACAAAGTACTACTTCCAAAAGCTGTATATAAGGATTTAGGTTTAAAATATTACCATATTTATAATCAGTATGTAATCAGAGTAGAAAACAGAGATGAGCTTAGAAAGCATTTGACAGAGAATGAGATCGGTTCTGAAATATACTATCCGGTGCCTTTTCATTTACAGGAATGTTTCAGTTACCTCGGATATAAGAAAGGTCAGTTTCAGGTTTCAGAACTTTGCGCGAACGATTCAGTTGCGCTTCCGATATATCCTGAACTGACAAATGAACAAATAGAATTTACCGTAAAAACCATCAGCAATTTTTTAAAAAAATAATTTTATAATTTTTCAGAATAATCAGACGAAATGAAAAAAGCCTTAATATCAGGAATTACAGGACAGGATGGAAGTTATT